>NZ_JBPQTK010000002.1:0-137255 GCF_051386315.1 Micromonospora sp. URMC 107 | reverse complement strand
CGACGAGGCCGTGCTGGCGGTCGCCGTGCAGCGCAGGGACCGGCCGGAGGCGCACGCGCTGTTGCACGCCCTGGCCGGGCTGCACGTGCACGGGGTGCCGGTGAGCTGGCGGCCGTGGTTCGCCGACACGGGCGCGCGCCGGGTGGACCTGCCCACGTACGCCTTCCACCGGGAGCGGTACTGGCTGCCGCCGGCCGGCCAGTCGGCCGACGTCTCGGGAGCGGGCCTCGGTGTGGCGCGGCACCCGCTGCTCGGCGCGGCGGTGTCGGTCGCTGGCGAGGACATGGTGGTGCTGACCGGCCGGCTGTCGGTGTCGACGCATGCGTGGCTGGCCGACCACGTCGTGTCCGGCGCCGTGGTCGTGCCGGGCACCGCCCTGGTCGACCTCGTCGTCCGGGCGGGCGACGAGGTCGGTGCCTCCCGCGTCCGTGAGCTGACCGTGCTCGCCCCGCTCGTGCTGCCCGCCACCGGCGGCGGGGTACGGGTGCAGGTCCGGGTGGGTCCCGTCGACGCGACGGGCACCCGGTCGGTGACCGTGCACTCCCAGCCGGAGGACGACCCGGAGGAGGGGTGGACCCGGCACGCCGACGGCCTCGTCGGCGCGCCCACCGCCGACGAGCCCACGCTGGGCGCGTGGCCGCCGCCCGGCGCGTCCGAGGTGGACGTCACCGGTTGGTACGCGACGGTGGCCGAGCACGGCCTCTCCTACGGACCGGTCTTCCGGGGCCTGCGACGGGCGTGGACCGCCGAGGGCGAGGTGTTCGCCGAGGTCGCCCTCCCCGACGAGGTGATCGGTGATCCGGCGGGCTTCGGGGTGCACCCGGCGCTGCTGGACGCCGCCCTGCACCCCGTCGGCCTGCTGCCCGCCGACGAGGCGGGCGGCGGGGCGCGGGTGCCGTTCGCGTTCGAAGGAGTGCAGGTCCACGCGGTCGGGGCACGGACGCTCCGGGTCCGCCTCACCGCCTCCGGCAGCTCCGTGCGGCTGGTCGCCGTCGACGAGACGGGCGTGCCGGTGGTGTCGGTGGACTCGCTGACGCTGCGCGAGATGACCGGACTGGCGGCGCCTCCGGACGAGGCGCACCGCTCCCTGTTCGAGGTGTCCTGGCAGCCCGAGCCGATCACCGTGCCCGACGGCGGGTACGGCTGGGTCCTGCTCGGTGACCGCCCGCTCGACGGCGCGCCGCAGCTTCCGGCGTACGCCGACGTCGCGGCGGTGACCACGGCAGTGGCGGACGGTACCGCCCCTGCCCCCGCGGCGCTGCTGCTGCCCGTCTCCCCGGCCGCGGCCGGGGCGGACGTGCCCGCGGCGGCGCGGTCGGTCACGGCGGACGTCCTCGGCGCGGTGCAGGCCTGGCTGGCCGCCGACCCCCTCGCGGACTCGCGGCTGGTCGTGGTGACCCGTGGCGCGGTGGCCACCGGCACGGACGACGACGTCACCGACCTGGCGGGGGCGGCGGTCTGGGGCCTGCTGCGCTCGGCCCAGTCGGAACACCCCGGCCGGATCCTGCTGGCCGACCTCGAACCGGGCGTCGACCTGGACGACGACCTGCTGGCCCTGCTCGCCGCGGCCGCCGACGACGCGGGCCTCGGCGGGCAACTCGCGGTGCGGGCGGGCACGGCGTACCTGCCACGGCTGGTCCGCGCCACCGGTGGCGCGCGCACCCCGGCGGCCCTCGGCCAGGGAACCGTCCTGGTGACCGGTGGCACCGGGTCGCTGGGCGCCCTGGTGTCGGAACACCTCGTCACCGCGTACGGCGTGCGTTCGCTGGTGCTGGCGTCCCGCCAGGGCCCGGCGGCCCCCGGCGCCGACCAGCTGGTGCGGCGGCTGGCCGCGCTGGGCGCGGCCGTCCGGGTGGTCGCGACGGACGTGACCGACCGCGCGCGGGTCGGCGAGCTGGTCCGGGCGATCACCGCCGAGGACCGGTTGGCCGGTGTGGTCCACACGGCCGGCGTCCTGGACGACGGCGTGGTCAGCGGGATCACCGCAGAGCGGTTGGCGGACGTGCTCGCCCCGAAGGTCACGGCGGGCTGGTGGCTGCACGAGGCGACCGCCGAGCTGGACCTCGACCTGTTCGTGCTCTTCTCCTCCGTCGCCGGGGTGCTCGGCTCTCCCGGCCAGGCCGCCTACGCGGCCGGCAACGCCTTCCTGGACGCCCTCGCCCTGCTGCGGGCGCAGCGCGGGCTGCCCGCGGTGAGCCTCGCGTGGGGCATGTGGGACACGGACGGCATGGCCGCGTCGATCGACGACGCCGACCGGGCCCGGGTGACCCGGGCCGGTCTGGTCCCGATGACCGCCCCGGTCGGGCTCGGGCTGTGGGACGCCGCCCTGGCCCACGGCGGCGCGGCGCTGGTACCGGCCGTGGTCGACCTGCCCGCCATGCGGGCGCAGACCGCCGCCGGCCGGGTGCCGGTGATGCTGCGCGCCCTGGTGGGACCGACCGCGAAGCGTCGCCGGTCCGGCACCGGTGCCTGGGCCGACCGGCTGGCCGGGCTCGACCCGCAGGAGGCGCGGACGCAGGTGGCCCTGCTGGTCCGCGGAATGATCGCGCAGGTCCTCGGCCACAGCGGCGCCGACCAGGTGCCGGCGGACCGGGCGTTCCGGGAGCTGGGCTTCGACTCCTTGACCGCCGTGGAGCTGCGCAACCGGATCAACAGCGCGACCGGGCTGCGGCTCACCTCGACGCTCGTCTTCGACTACCCGACCCCGGGCGCCCTGTCGGAGCACCTGTACGAGCAGCTGTCCGGCCAGGTCGCCGAGCAGCAGGACGCCGTGCGGGCGACCACCGTCGACGAGCCGATCGCCATCGTCGGCATGGCCTGCCGCTACCCGGGCGGCGTGACGAGCCCGCAGCAGCTGTGGGACCTGGTCGCCGCCGGGGCCGACGGCATCGGCGAGTTCCCCACCGACCGGGGCTGGGACCTCGACCGGATCTTCCACCCCGACCCGGACAACCCCGGGACGTCGTACACCCGGCACGGTGGCTTCCTGTACGGGGCCGCCGAGTTCGACCCGGACTTCTTCGGAATCTCGCCGCGCGAGGCGATCGCGATGGACCCGCAGCA
This sequence comes from Micromonospora sp. URMC 107, assembly GCF_051386315.1. Lineage (NCBI taxonomy): Bacteria > Bacillati > Actinomycetota > Actinomycetes > Micromonosporales > Micromonosporaceae > Micromonospora > Micromonospora sp. URMC 107. The sequence goes on along the minus strand of NZ_JBPQTK010000002.1, from coordinate 134,192 downwards.
GCGGCTGCTGCTGGAGACCTCGTGGGAGACGTTCGAGTCGGCCGGTCTCGACCCGTCGCGGCTGCGCGGCAGCCGGACCGGCGTCTTCGCCGGGTTGATGTACCACGACTACGCCTCCGGTGTGCAGGATCTGCCCGAGGGCGTGGGCGGCTACCTCGGCACCGGCACGTCCGGCAGCGTGCTGTCGGGTCGGGTGGCGTACACGTTCGGGCTGGAGGGCCCGGCGGTGACCGTGGACACGGCGTGCTCGTCGTCGCTGGTGGCGCTGCACCTGGCGGTGCAGGCGTTGCGCAGTGGTGAGTGTGATCTGGCGTTGGCCGGTGGTGTGACGGTGATGGCGACGCCGGGGACGTTCATCGAGTTCTCGCGGCAGCGGGGTCTGTCGCAGGACGGCCGCTGCAAGTCGTTCGCGGCGTCGGCGGACGGCACGGGCTGGTCCGAGGGTGTCGGGGTGCTGCTGGTGCAGCGCCTGTCGGACGCGCAGCGGGAGGGCCGGCGGATCTACGCGATCGTGCGCGGCACGGCGGTCAACCAGGACGGTGCGTCGAACGGGTTGACGGCCCCGAACGGTCCGTCGCAGCAGCGGGTGATCCGGCAGGCCCTGGCGAACGCGCGGCTCACCACCGCCGACGTGGACGCGGTGGAGGCGCACGGCACGGGTACGACGTTGGGTGACCCGATCGAGGCGCAGGCGTTGCTGGCGACGTACGGGCAGGACCGCCCGCAGGACCGGCCGCTGTGGCTGGGCTCGATCAAGTCGAACATCGGGCACACCCAGGCCGCCGCCGGGGTGGCCGGCATCATCAAGATGATCATGGCGATGCGGCACGGGCTGCTGCCGTCGACGCTGCACGTGGACGAGCCGTCCCCGCACATCGAATGGAGCGCCGGGGCCGTCTCCCTGCTCACCGAGGCGCGCGACTGGCCCGCGGCGGGCCGGCCCCGGCGGGCGGCGGTCTCGTCGTTCGGAGTCAGCGGCACCAACGCCCACGTGATCATCGAGCAGCCGCCCGCCGAGGCGGGGCAGACCCGGGGCGGGGACGCGCCGACGCGCGGCGACGCACCCGCCGCCGGGCTGGCGCCGGCCCCGGTGCTGCTCTCGGCCCGGTCCGAGGCCGCCGTCGCGGCGCAGGCGGACCGCTGGGCCCGCTGGATCGCCGGCGACGAGGAACTGCGCCCCGTCGACGTCGGCTGGTCGTCGACGGTCAGCCGGGCCGTGCTGGAGCACCGCGCGGTCGTCACCGCGACGGACCGGGACGAACTGCTGGCCGGGCTGCGGGCCCTCGCCGCCGGTGAGCCGGCCGCCGCCGTGGTCACCGGCACCGGCACGACGCGTACCCAGCTGGCCGTGCTCTTCTCCGGTCAGGGTGCCCAGCGCGCCGGCATGGGCCGGGAGCTGGCCGCCCTGTTCCCGGTGTTCGCCGCCGCGCTCGACGAGGTGTGCGCGCAGCTCGACGCGCTGCTGCCGCGTCCGCTGCGGGAGGTGCTGTTCGCGGAGGCGGGCAGTGCCGAGGCGGAACTGCTGGACCAGACCGTGTTCACCCAGGCAGGCCTGTTCGCGGTCGAGGTGGCGCTGTTCCGGCTGGTCGAGTCGTTCGGCATCGTGCCCGACGTGGTCGCCGGTCACTCGATCGGTGAGATCACCGCCGCGTACGTCGCCGGGGTGCTGTCCCTGGCGGACGCGTGCGCGTTGGTCGCGGCGCGGGGCCGGCTGATGCAGGCGCTGCCGGCCGGCGGCGGCATGCTGGCCGTGGCGGCGGACGAGGCCGCGGTGGCGGAGTCCCTCGCGGGCCTGACCGACCGCGTGGGTGTCGCGGCCGTCAACGGGCCCGCCGCCGTGGTGGTCTCCGGCGCCGTCGACGCCCTGGACGAGGTGGAGCGGCTCTGGCGCGACCGGGGTGCCCGCACCCGCCGGCTGACCGTGAGCCACGCGTTCCACAGCCCGCTGATGGAGCCGATGCTCGACGAGTTCCGCGCGGTCGTGGCGGGGCTGACGTTCCGGGCGCCGCTGCTGCCGGTGGTGTCGAACCTGACCGGGGCGCTCGCCGAAGCGGAGGAGATCACCCGCGCCGAGTACTGGGTCCGGCACGTCCGCGAGGCTGTCCGCTACGCCGACGGCATCGCCGCCCTGCGTGCCACCGGGGTGGACACCTTCCTGGAGATCGGCCCGCAGAGCGTCCTCACCGCGATGAACGCCGACCTGCTCGCCGAGGACGCGCTCGCGGTGGCCGTCCAGCGCAGGGACCGTCCCGCCCCGCAGGCGCTGCTGCACGCCCTCGCCGAACTGCACGTCCACGGCGTCCCGGTCACCTGGACGCAGTGGTTCGCCGACACCGGCGCCGCCCGGATCGACCTGCCGACGTACGCCTTCCAGCACCAGCGGTACTGGCTCGGCGCGGGTCAGGCGCGTACCCCGGACGTGTCCGGCGCGGGCCTGGGCGTGGCGGGGCACCCGCTACTCGGCGCGGCGGTCACCGTCGCCGGCGCCGACATGGCGGTGCTGACCGGCCGGCTGTCGCTCGCCACCCACGCGTGGCTCGCCGACCACGTCGTCTCCGGCGTGGTGATCGTGCCCGGTACCGCCCTGGTGGAGCTTGCCGTCCGGGCGGGCGACGAGGTGGGCGCGTCGCGGGTGCGGGAGTTGACCGTCGCCGCGCCGCTGGTGCTGCCGGAGGCCGGTGCGGTGCGGGTGCAGGTGCGCGTCGGCGCGGCCGACGAGGCGGGCACCCGGGTCGTGGCGGTGCACTCGCAGTCCGAGGGCGACCCGGAGGCCGAGTGGGTCCCGCACGCGGAGGGCGTGCTGGAGCCGGCGTCGGCCGACGAGCCGGGCGTGGGGGAGTGGCCGCCGGTTGGTGCCGCCGAGGTGGATCTGGCGGGCTGGTACCCGGCGCTGGCGGAGCACGGCTTGGCGTACGGGCCGGTCTTCCAGGGGCTGCGTCGGGTGTGGACCGCCGAGGACGGCGTGTACGCCGAGGTGGCGCTGCCGGACGACGCGGCGGCGGAGGCCGCCCGGTTCGGGGTGCACCCGGCGCTGCTGGACGCCGCTCTGCACCCGATCGGGCTGCTGCCCGGCACGGAGGAGTCGAGCGGGCCGCGGGTGCCGTTCGCCTTCGAGGGTGTGCAGGTGCACGCCTCGGGCGCGCGGGTGCTGCGGGTGCGGCTGACGCGGGCGGGTTCGGCGGTGCGGCTGGTCGCGTGCGACGAGTCGGGCGCGGCCGTGGTGTCGGTGGACTCGCTGGCGCTGCGCGAGCTGACCGGCGTGGCCGCGGCGAGCGCGGCGGCCCGCGCGATGTTCGAGCTCGCCTGGCAGGCCGAGGAGGTCACACCTGCCGGAGACGCCGCCGGGTGGGCGCTGGTGGGCTCGCCGGCCACCGCCGACCTGCCGGCGTTCGACGACGTCGAGGCGCTCGTCGCGGCGGTCGACGCCGGCCGGGTGACCGCACCGAAGAGGCTGGTGCTGTCGGTCGACGCGTCGGACGCCGCCGTCCCGGACGGGGCGCGTGCCGCGACCTCGGACGTGCTGGCAGTCGTCCAGTCCTGGCTGGCGGCGGACGCGCTGGCGGATTCGCGGCTCGTGGTGGTGACCCGGGGCGCGGTGTCGGTCGGTGCCGGCGACCGGGTGACGGACCTGGCGGGTGCGGCGGTGTGGGGTCTGCTGCGGTCGGCGCAGTCGGAGCACCCGGGTCGCATCGTGCTGGCGGACGTCGACGGTGCGGTGGACGCTGGGCTGCTGGGTGTGCTGGCCGCGGTGGCGGACGAGCCGGTGGCGTTCGGTGGTCAGGTGGCGGTGCGTTCGGGTGCGGTGTTCGTGCCGCGTCTGGTGCGGGCGGTCGTCCCGGCGTCGGCGGAGACGCCGGTGGTGGGTGACGGCGCGGTGCTGGTGACCGGTGGTACGGGCGCGTTGGGCGCTCTGGTGGCGGAGCATCTGGTGTCGGTGCACGGGGTGCGCTCGCTGGTGCTTGTCTCTCGGCGTGGCCCGGAGGCCGCCGGTGCGGGCGAGTTGTCGCAGCGGCTGTCGGCGCTTGGTGCCGTCGTGCGGGTCGTCGCGTGTGACGTGACGGACCGGGAGCAGGTGTTCGGTCTGGCCGCGGAGGTCGCCGCCGAGGGCCGGCTGGCGGGCGTGGTGCACACGGCCGGTGTCCTGGACGACGGTGTGGTGGAGGGGCTGTCGGCGGAGCGGCTCGGTGCGGTGTTGGCGCCGAAGGTGTCGGCGGGTTGGTTCCTGCATGAGGCGACGGCGTCTCTGGACCTGGATTTGTTTGTGGTGTTCTCGTCGGTGGCGGGTGTTCTCGGTTCGCCGGGTCAGTCGGCGTATGCGGCGGGTAACGCGTTCCTGGACGGGTTGGCGGTGTTCCGGCGGCAGTTGGGGTTGCCGGCGGTGAGCCTGGCGTGGGGCATGTGGGACACCCCCGGCATGGCGGCGTCCCTCGACGACGCGGACCGGGCACGTTCGGCGCGGGCGGGTCTGACGCCGATGAGCGCCGAGGTCGGGTTGGAGTTGTTCGACGCGGCGCTGGGCGCCGAGCGGGCGGCCCTCGTGCCGGTCGTCATCGACGTACCGGCGATGCGCGCCGCCCTCGGTGCCGGCCCGGTGCCGGCCGTGCTGCGTACCCTGATCGGGTCGACGGCGGCCCGGCGACGGGCCGCGCGGGGCGGCGACTGGGCCAACCAGCTGGCGGGCCTGGCGCCCGACGAGGCGCGCGCCCAGATCGACGTGCTGGTCCGGGGCCTGGTCGCGCAGGTGCTGGGGCACAGCGGCGCGGAGGCCGTGCCGGCGGACCGGGCGTTCCGGGAGCTGGGCTTCGACTCGCTGACCGCGGTGGACCTGCGTAACCGGTTGAACGCGGCCACCGGGCTGCGACTGGCCTCGACGCTGGTCTTCGACTACCCGACCCCGACCGTGCTCGTCGACCACCTCTACGAGCAGGTCTCCGGGCAGCTCACCGTCCGCCAGACGGCGGTGCGCACCGCCAACACCGACGAGCCGATCGCGATCGTCGGCATGGCGTGTCGCTACCCGGGCGGCGTCGAGAGCCCGGACCAGCTCTGGGCGTTGCTGGCCGGCGGCGGCGACGGGATCTCGGAGTTCCCCACCGATCGCGGCTGGGACCTGGAGAGCCTGTTCGACCCGGACCCGGAGCACAGCGGCACGTCGTACACGCGGCACGGTGGCTTCCTCTACGGGGCGGCGGAGTTCGACCCCGGGTTCTTCGGTATCTCGCCGCGTGAGGCCCTGGCGATGGATCCGCAGCAGCGGTTGCTGCTGGAGGCGTCGTGGGAGTCGTTCGAGTCGGCGGGTCTCGACCCGCAGCGGCTGCGCGGCAGCCGGACCGGCGTCTTCGCCGGCGTCATGTATCACGACTACGCCTCGCGCCTCATGGACCTGCCGCCGGACGCCGAGGGCTTCGTCGGCACGGGCACCTCGGGCAGCGTGCTGTCGGGTCGGGTGGCGTACACGTTCGGGCTGGAGGGCCCGGCGGTGACCGTGGACACCGCATGCTCGTCGAGCCTCGTCGCGCTGCACCTTGCCGCGCAGGCGTTGCGCAGCGGCGAGTGTGATCTGGCGTTGGCCGGTGGTGTGACGGTGATGGCGACGCCGGGGACGTTCATCGAGTTCTCGCGGCAGCGGGGTCTGTCGCAGGACGGCCGCTGCAAGTCGTTCGCGGCGTCGGCCGACGGCACCGGCTGGTCCGAGGGCGTCGGCGTGCTGCTGGTCGAGCGGCTGTCGGACGCGCGACGCAACGGACACCGCGTCTTGGCGGTGGTCCGTGGCACGGCCGTGAACCAGGACGGTGCGTCGAACGGGTTGACGGCGCCGAACGGTCCGTCGCAGCAGCGGGTGATCCACCAGGCGCTGGCGAACGCGCGGCTGACTCCGGCCGACGTGGACGCGGTGGAGGCGCACGGCACGGGTACGACGTTGGGTGACCCGATCGAGGCGCAGGCCTTGCTGGCGACGTACGGGCAGGACCGGCCCGTCGACCGGCCGCTGTTGTTGGGGTCGGTGAAGTCGAACATCGGGCACACCCAGGCCGCGGCCGGTGTGGCCGGTGTGATCAAGATGATCATGGCGATGCGGCACGGCCTGGTGCCGCCGACCCTGCACGTGGACGAGCCGTCGCCGCACGTCGACTGGTCGGCCGGGGCGGTGGCCCTGGCGACTGAGGCGACCCCGTGGCCGCAGGTGGATCGGCCGCGTCGGGCGGCGGTGTCGTCGTTCGGTATCTCCGGCACGAACGCGCATGTGATCATCGAGCAGCCGCCGGTCGAGGCGATCGAGGGCGAGATCGTCGCCCGCGACGTGCCGCCGGTCGTGCCGGTGCTGCTCTCCGCCCGCGACGCCGCCGCGCTGGCCGGCCAGGCGGATCGGTGGGCGCGCTGGCTCGCCGCCGACAAGGCCCCCCGTCCGCTGGACGTGGCCTGGTCCTCGGTCACCACCCGACCCGCGCTGGAGCACCGCGCGGTCGTCACCGCCGCCGACCGGGACGCCTTGATCGCGGCGTTGGCCGCCCTCGCCGCCGGCGACCCCGTCGGTACGGTCGTCTCCGGCGCCGCCGGGCAGCGGGGCCAGCTCGCGCTGTTGTTCTCAGGTCAGGGTGCGCAGCGCGCCGGCATGGGCCGGGAGTTGTACGGGACGTTCCCGGTGTTCGCCGCCGCGTTGGACGAGGTGTGCGCGCAGCTCGACGCGCTGCTGCCGCGTCCGCTGCGGGAGGTGCTGTTCGCGGAGGCGGATTCCGCCGAGGCGGGGCTGCTGGATCAGACGGTGTTCACGCAGGCGGGCCTGTTCGCGGTCGAGGTGGCCCTGTTCCGGCTGGTGGAGTCGTTCGGGATCGTGCCCGATGTGGTCGCCGGTCACTCGATTGGTGAGGTCACGGCCGCGCACGTCGCGGGGGTGCTGTCCCTGGCGGACGCGTGTGCCCTCGTCGCGGCGCGGGGCCGGTTGATGCAGGCGTTGCCGGCCGGTGGCGGGATGCTGGCGGTGGCGGCGGACGAGGCTGCGGTGGTGGAGTCTCTCGCGGGCCTGGGTGACCGGGTCGGGATCGCGGCGGTCAACGGCCCCGCCGCCGTGGTGGTGTCCGGTGCCGTGGAGGTGCTGGACGAGGTGGAGCGGGTCTGGCGGGAGCGGGGTGTCCGTACCCGTCGGCTGGCGGTGAGTCATGCGTTCCACAGTCCGTTGATGGAGCCGATGCTCGGCGAGTTCCGGGCGGTGTTGGACGGGTTGACGTTTGCCGCGCCGTTGTTGCCGGTCGTGTCGAATGTGACCGGCGCGTTGGCCGGTGAGGAGATCCGTACGGCCGAGTACTGGGTGCGGCATGTGCGTGAGGCCGTCCGTTACGCCGACGGGATCACGGCGTTGCGCGAGGCGGGGGTGGACACGTTCCTGGAGGTCGGTCCGCAGAGTGTGTTGACCGCGATGGCGGCGGACGTGTTGCCCGACGACGAGGCCGTGCTGGCGGTCGCCGTGCAGCGCAGGGACCGGCCGGAGGCGCACGCGCTGTTGCACGCCCTCGCCGAGCTGCACGTGCACGGAGTTCCCGTGAGCTGGCAGCAGTGGTTCGCCGACACGGGCGCGCGCCGGGTGGACCTGCCCACGTACGCCTTCCAGCACCAGCGCTACTGGCCCGCCGCCAACCGGGCGCGGATGGGTGACGTGTCCGGGGCGGGACTCGGCCGGGCCGAGCACCCGCTGCTCGGCGCGGCGGTGGACCTGGCCGGCGACGACGAGATGGTGCTGACGGGCCGGCTTTCCCTGACGACGCACCCCTGGCTGGCGGACCACACGGTCTCCGGGCTGACGCTGGTTCCCGGCACCGCCCTGGTCGAGCTGGCCGTGCGAGCCGGTGACGAGGTGGGCCTCTCCCGGCTGCGGGAGCTGACCATGGCCGCCCCGCTGGTCGTCCCCGCGTCCGGTGGCGTGCGGATCCAGGTGCGGGTGTCCGCGTCGGAGTCGCCGCAGCGCCCCTTCGCCGTCTACTCCCGCCCCCACGACGACCCCGAGGCGGGCTGGACCCGGCACGCGGAGGGCGTGCTGGAGTCGTCCACCGCCGGCGAGCCGGACACGATCGCCTGGCCCCCGGCCGGCGCGTCCGAGGTGGACCTGACCGGCTGGTACCCGACGCTGGCGGAGCACGGCCTGGCGTACGGGCCGGTCTTCCAGGGGCTCCGACGTGCCTGGACGGGCGGCGGCGAGGTGTACGCCGAGGTGGTCCTGCCGGACGATGCCGCGGCGGAGGCCGCCGGGTTCGGGGTGCATCCGGCGCTGCTGGACGCCGCTCTGCACCCGATCGGGCTGCTGTCGGGCGCGGAGGAGTCGGGTGGGCCGCGGGTGCCGTTCGCGTTCGAGGGCGTGCAGGTGTACGCCTCGGGCGCGGGTGCGCTGCGGGTGCGCCTGACCCGCAACGGTTCCGGCCTGCGGCTGGCGGCGTACGACGAGGCGGGCGCGCCGGTGGTGTCGGTGGACTCCCTCGCCCTGCGGGAGCTGACCGGCGTGGCCGCGCCGGGCGCGGCGTCGCGGTCGCTGTTCGAGCTGCGGTGGCCCGCCGTGGAGGCCGTCCCCGGCGGGGACGCCGCCGGGTGGGCGCTGCTCGCGGGCGGCCGGGACGTGCCGGCCGAGCTGGCGGCACGGGCCGGGCTGGTGGCGTACGCCGACGTGGCGGCGGTCGCGGGGGAGGAGTCCGTCCCCCGGACGCTGCTGCTGCCGGTGTTCCCCGCGTCCGGTTCGGCGACGGCGACGCCGGAGTCGGTCCGGGCGGCGACCTCGGGCGTGCTGACGACGGTGCAGTCCTGGCTGGCGGCGGACGCCCTCGCGGAGTCGCGGCTCGTGGTGGTGACCCGGGGCGCGGTGTCCGTCGGGGCCGAGGACCGGGTGACGGACCTGGCGGGTGCGGCGGTGTGGGGCCTGCTGCGGTCGGCGCAGTCGGAGCACCCGGGCCGGATCGTCCTCGCGGACGTCGACGGTGACCTGGATCCGGCGCTGGTGGCCCTGCTGGACGGCGTCCTGCGGGAAGCGGCCACGACCGGCGGCCAGCTGGCCGTCCGCAGGGGCGCGGTGTACTCGCCGCGCCTGGTCCGGGCGGGCGTCACGGCGGCGCGGACGCCGAGCCTGGGTGACGGCGCGGTGCTGGTGACCGGTGGTACGGGTGCGTTGGGCGCTTTGGTGGCGGAGCATCTGGTGTCGGTGCACGGGGTGCGCTCGCTGGTGCTTGTCTCTCGGCGTGGCCCGGAGGCCGCCGGTGCGGGCGAGTTGTCGCAGCGGCTGTCGGCGCTTGGTGCCGTCGTGCGGGTCGTTGCGTGTGACGTGACGGACCGGGAGCAGGTGTTCGGTCTGGTCGCGGAGGTCGCCGCCGAGGGCCGGCTGGCGGGTGTGGTGCATACCGCTGGTGTCCTGGACGACGGTGTGGTGGAGGGGCTGTCGGCGGAGCGGCTCGGTGCGGTGTTGGCGCCGAAGGTGTCGGCGGGTTGGTTCCTGCATGAGGCGACGGCGTCTCTGGACCTGGATTTGTTTGTGGTGTTCTCGTCGGTGGCGGGGGTGTTGGGTTCGCCGGGTCAGTCGGCGTATGCGGCGGGTAACGCGTTCCTGGACGGGTTGGCGGTGTTCCGGCGGCAGTTGGGGTTGCCGGCGGTGAGCCTGGCGTGGGGCATGTGGGACACCCCCGGCATGGCGGCGTCCCTCGACGACGCGGACCGGGCGCGTTCGGCGCGGGCGGGTCTGACGCCGATGAGCGCCGAGGTCGGGTTGGAGTTGTTCGACGCGGCGCTGGGCGCCGAGCGGGCGGCCCTCGTGCCGGCCGTCATCGACGTACCCGCGCTGCGGGCGGCCACCTCCGGCGGCCCCGTGCCGGCCGTGCTGCGCACCCTGATCGGGGTGATCGGCACCCGCCGCCAGGCGGGGCAGGGCGGTGGCGGCTGGGCCGACCGGCTCGCCGGGCTGACCGAGGACGAGGGCCGGGCCCAGGTCGACGTGCTGGTGCGGGGCCTGGTCGCGCAGGTGCTGGGGCACGGTGGGGCGGAGGCGGTGCCGGCGGACCGGGCGTTCCGGGAGTTGGGCTTCGACTCGCTGACCGCGGTGGACCTGCGTAACCGGTTGAACGCGGCCACCGGGCTGCGACTGGCCTCGACGCTGGTCTTCGACTACCCGACCCCGGCGGTGCTCGCCGACCACCTGTGGTCGGAGCTGGCCGGGGTGCGTCAGTCGACCGCCGGCCCGGTCGCCGGCACGGTCCTCGGCACCGACGAGCCGATCGCGATCGTGGGCATGGCCTGCCGCTACCCGGGTGGCGTGGAGTCTCCCGACCAGCTGTGGGAGTTGCTGGCCGGTGGCGGCGACGGGATCTCGGAGTTCCCGGCCGACCGGGGCTGGGACCTGGAGTCGCTGTTCGACCCGGACCCCAACCGCAGCGGCACGTCGTACACGCGGCACGGTGGTTTCCTGTACGGGGCGGCGGAGTTCGACCCCGGGTTCTTCGGTATCTCGCCGCGTGAGGCCCTGGCGATGGATCCGCAGCAGCGGTTGCTGCTGGAGGCGTCGTGGGAGTCGTTCGAGTCGGCGGGTCTGGATCCGCAGCGGCTGCGGGGGAGCCGGACCGGTGTCTTTGCCGGGGTCATGTACCACGACTACGCCTCCCGGCTGATGGACCTGCCGACCGAGGTGGAGGGCTACGTCGGCACGGGCACCTCCGGCAGCGTGCTGTCGGGTCGGGTGGCGTACACGTTCGGGCTGGAGGGCCCGGCGGTGACCGTGGACACCGCGTGCTCGTCGAGCCTCGTCGCGCTGCACCTTGCCGCGCAGGCGTTGCGCAGCGGTGAGTGTGACCTTGCCCTGGCCGGTGGTGTGACGGTGATGGCGACGCCGGGGACGTTCATCGAGTTCTCGCGGCAGCGGGGTCTGTCGCAGGATGGCCGCTGCAAGTCGTTCGCGGCGTCGGCCGACGGCACCGGCTGGAGCGAGGGTGTCGGGGTGCTGCTGGTGCAGCGCCTGTCGGACGCGCAGCGGGAGGGCCGGCGGATCTACGCGATCGTGCGCGGCACGGCGGTCAACCAGGACGGGGCGTCGAACGGCCTGACGGCGCCGAACGGTCCGTCGCAGCAGCGGGTGATCCACCAGGCGCTGGCGAACGCGCGGCTGACTCCGGCCGACGTGGACGCGGTGGAGGCGCACGGCACGGGCACGACGCTGGGTGACCCGATCGAGGCGCAGGCGTTGCTGGCGACGTACGGGCAGGACCGCCCGCAGGGTCGGCCGTTGCTGCTGGGGTCGGTGAAGTCGAACATCGGGCACACGCAGGCCGCGGCGGGTGTGGCCGGTGTGATCAAGATGGTGCTGGCGATGCGGCATGGCCTGGTGCCGCCGACCCTGCACGTGGACGAGCCGTCGCCGCACGTGGACTGGACGGCCGGGGCGGTGGCCCTCGCCACCGAGGCGACGCCGTGGCCGGCCGTGGATCGGCCGCGTCGGGCGGCGGTGTCGTCGTTCGGGATCTCCGGCACCAACGCCCACGTGATCATCGAGCAGCCGCCCGCCGAGGCGATCGAGGGCGAGATCGTCGTCCGCGACGTGCCGCCGGTCGTACCGGTGCTGCTCTCCGCGCGCTCCGACGCGGCCCTGGCCGGCCAGGCCGGCCGGTGGGCGCGGTGGCTCACCGCCGACGAGGCCCCGCGTCCGCTGGACGTCGCCTGGTCCTCCGTCACCACCCGACCCGCGCTGGAGCAGCGCGCCGTCGCCGTGGTGGCCGACCGGGACGACCTGCTCACCGCGCTGCGGGCCCTCGACGCCGGTGAGACCTCCGGGTCCGTCGTGACCGGCTCCACCGCCGCACGCGGCCAGCTCGCGTTGCTGTTCTCGGGCCAGGGTGCGCAGCGCGCCGGCATGGGTCGGGAGCTGTACGCCGCGTTCCCGGTGTTCGCCGCCGCGCTGGACGAGGTGTGCGCGCACCTCGACCCGCTGCTGCCGCGTCCGCTGCGGGAGGTGCTGTTCGCCGAGGCGGGCAGTGCCGAAGCTGCGCTGCTGGACCAGACGGTGTTCACGCAGGCAGGCCTGTTCGCGGTCGAGGTGGCCCTGTTCCGCCTCGTCGAGTCGTTCGGCATCGTGCCGGACATGGTCGCCGGTCACTCGATCGGTGAGGTCACCGCCGCGCACGTCGCCGGGGTGCTGTCCCTGGCCGACGCGTGCGCCCTCGTCGCCGCGCGGGGCCGGTTGATGCAGGCGCTGCCGGCCGGCGGCGGCATGCTGGCCGTGGCCGCCGCCGAGACCACGGTGGCGGAGTCGATCGCCGGGTTGACCGACCGGGTCGGCATCGCGGCGGTCAACGGCCCCGCCGCCGTGGTGGTGTCCGGTGCCGTCGAGACCCTGGACGAGGTGGAGCGGGTCTGGCGGGAGCGGGGTGTCCGTACCCGTCGGCTGACGGTCAGTCACGCGTTCCACAGCCCGCTGATGGAGCCGATGCTCGGCGAGTTCCGGGCGGTGTTGGACGGGTTGACGTTTGCCGCGCCGTTGCTGCCGGTCGTGTCGAATGTGACCGGCGCGTTGGCCGGTGAGGAGATCCGTACGGCCGAGTACTGGGTGCGGCACGTGCGTGAGGCCGTCCGCTACGCCGACGGGATCACGGCGTTGCGCGAGGCGGGGGTGGACACGTTCCTGGAGGTCGGTCCGCAGAGTGTGCTGACCGCGATGGCGGCGGACGTGCTGCCCGACGACGAGGCCGTGCTGGCGGTCGCCGTGCAGCGCAGGGACCGGCCCGAGGCGCACGCGCTGTTGCACGCCCTGGCCGGGCTGCATGTGCACGGGGTGCCGGTGAGCTGGCGGCCGTGGTTCGCCGACACGGGCGCGCGCCGGGTGGACCTGCCCACGTACGCCTTCCAGCACCAGCGCTACTGGCCCGAGGGCTCGCCCGCGACGCAGGCCGCCCCGGACGGCGGCGACGCCGAGTTCTGGGCCGCCGTCGAGCGTGGCGACCTGGCCGCCCTCGCCGCCGAACTCGGTGACGACCCCCAGGCACTGGACGCCCTCGGCCCGGCGCTGCCGGTCCTCTCGCGCTGGCGTCAGCTCCGGTCCCGGGACACGGCACTGGACGGCTGGTCCTACCGGGTCGGGTGGGAGCCGGTGCGGCCGGCCCCGGCGACCAGGCTGGCCGGGCGGTGGCTGGTGGTCACCGTCGACAGCGGCGCCGACGCGGGCGTGGCGAAGACCCTCACCCAGGCGGGCGCCAGGGTGGACTCGCTGACCGTGTCATCCACCCTCACCCGCGCCGACCTGGGCGAACGGCTGCGCCGGACCAGCGGGGAGGGCTGGGCCGGGGTGCTCTGCGTCCTGCCCCGCCAGGACCGGCCGCCAGCGCACACGCCGGCGGTGCCCGCCGGCACGGCGGTGCTGCTCACCCTCGTCCGGGCGCTGACCGACACCGGCCTGCCGGGCCGGGTGTGGGCGCTCAGCCGGACCGCGATGCCGGTCACGGCGGGGGAGCGGGTCGGCGACGTCTGGGCGGCCCTGGCCTGGGGCCTGGGCCGGGTCGTCGCCCTCGAACAGCCGGACCGCTGGGGCGGCCTGGTCGACCTGCCCGACCGCGCCGACCGGAGCACCCGCGCCGGGCTCGTCGCGGTCCTGGCCGACGGCACCCTGGACCAGGTGGCCGTCCGCCGCAACGGCCTCTTCGGCCGGCGGCTGGTGCCGACCGCGCCGCCCGCCGGGTCGGGTTGGCGGCCCGCCGGGACGGTGCTGGTGACCGGCGGTACGGGTGCGTTGGGTCGGCACGTGGCCCGTTGGTTGTTGGCCAACGGTGCGGCCGAGGTGGTGCTGGCCTCGCGGCGTGGCCCGGCGGCGCCGGGTGCGGCGGAGCTGGTGGCCGAGTCGGGTGCGGTGCGGGTGGTGGCGTGCGACGTCACCGACCGGGCGGCGGTCGACGCGCTCGTCGCCGGTCTGCCGGGGCTGACCGCCGTCGTGCACACCGCCGGCGCGTCCGGCGGCACCACCCCGGCGTACGAGGTGTCCGACGGCGAGCTGTCGGACACCCTGGCCGGCAAGGTGCTCGGCGCCGTGCACCTGGACGCCGCCTGCCGGGACCGGGACCTCGACGCGTTCGTGGTCTTCTCCTCGGTCGCCGGCGTCTGGGGCGGCGGCGGCCAGGCTGGCTACGCGGCCGGCAACGCCCTGCTCGACGCCCTCGTCGCCGCCCGCCGAGCGGCCGGCCTGCCCGCCACCGCCCTGGCCTACGGCCCGTGGGCGGAGGACGGCATGGCCTCCGGCGAGACGGCGGACGGCCTGCGTCGCCGCGGGTTCAGCCCGCTCGCGCCCGACGCCGCCGTCGCGGCGCTGGGCCGCTGGGTGAACGCCCCGGAGGCGGCGCCGGTGATCGTCGACGTCGACTGGTCCCGGTTCGTCACGGCGTTCACCGCCGCGCGGCCGAGCCACCTCTTCGACCGGGTCGCCCCGGCGGCCGCCGAGGAGCCGCAGCGGCCGGAGAGCGCGGTCGCCACCGACGGGCTGCGGGCCAGGCTCGTCGCCCTGCCGGCGACCGGCCAGGAGGCGCTGCTGGTCGACCTCGTCCGCGCGGAGGCGGCGGCGGTCCTCGGCCACCCCACGACCGACCAGGTGCCGGCCGACCGGGCGTTCCGCGAGCTGGGCTTCGACTCCCTCGCCGCCGTGCAGCTGCGGGACCGGCTGGGTCGGGTCACCGGCCTGACCCTGCCGTCGACCGTGGTCTTCGACCACCCGTCGGCGGCGGAACTGGCCCGCTTCCTGCGTACCGAAATCGTGGTCGGCGCGGACGGCGGCCCGGCCGCCGTCGGCGTGACCTCGGCCCGGCCGCCGGCGGACGAGCCGATCGCGATCGTCTCCATGGCCTGCCGCTTCCCGGGCGGGGTGTCGTCGCCGCAGGAGCTGTGGCGGCTGCTGGCCGACGGGGTGGACGCGGTGACGCCGATGCCCACCGACCGGGGCTGGGACCTCGACGCCCTGTTCGACAGCGACCCGGAGCGGGTCGGCACCAGCTACACCCGCAGCGGCGGGTTCCTGCGGGACGTGGCCGGCTTCGACGCCGCGTTCTTCGGGATCAACCCGCGCGAGGCCCTCGCGATGGACCCGCAGCAGCGCCTGCTGCTGCACACCACCTGGGAGGTGTTCGAACGCGCCGGCATCGACCCGCACCGGGTGCGCGGCTCCGCCACCGGCGTCTTCATGGGCACCAACGGGCAGGACTACGCCACCCTGCTGCTGGGCGCCCGGTCCCAGGTGGAGGGCTACCAGGCGACCGGCAACGGCGCGTCGGTGGTCTCCGGCCGCCTGGCGTACTCGTTCGGGCTGCACGGCCCCGCCGTCACCGTCGACACGGCCTGCTCGTCGTCGCTGGTGGCGCTGCACCTGGCCGCGCAGGCGCTGCGCAGCGGCGAGTGCGACCTCGCCCTGGCCGGCGGCGTGACGGTGATGTCGACCCCGGGCGCGTTCCTGGAGTTCTCCCGGCAGCGCGGCCTCGCCGCCGACGGGCGGGTCAAGGCGTTCGCCGAGGCCGCCGACGGCACCGGCTGGGGTGAGGGCGTCGGCGTCCTGCTGCTCCAGCGGCTCTCCGACGCCCAGCGCGACGGCAACCGGATCCTCGCCGTCGTACGGGGCAGCGCGGTCAACCAGGACGGCGCGAGCAACGGCCTCACCGCGCCGAACGGGCCCGCGCAGCAGCGGGTCATCCGGCAGGCCCTGGACAACGCCGGCCTGACCCCGGGCGACGTGGACGTCGTCGAGGCGCACGGCACCGGCACCACGCTCGGCGACCCGATCGAGGCGCAGGCGCTGCTGGCGACGTACGGCAGGGACCGTTCCGCCGACCGGCCGCTGTGGCTCGGGTCGGTGAAGTCGAACATCGGCCACACCCAGGCCGCCGCGGGCGCCGCCAGCCTCATGAAGATGGTGCTGGCCCTGCAACACGAGATGCTGCCGGCGACCCTGCACGTCGACGCGCCGACCCCGCACGTCGACTGGACGTCCGGCGCACTGGCGCTGCTCACCGAGGCGCGACCGTGGACCGCCGACGACCGGCCCCGCCGGGCGGGCGTCTCCTCGTTCGGGATCAGCGGCACCAACGCCCACGTGATCCTGGAGCAGGCCCCGGACCGGCCGGAGCCGGTCGATTCCTCCGGGGAACGGCCCGAGGCGACCCTGCCGTGGCCGGTCTCCGCCGCGGACCTGCCCGCGCTGCGCGAGCAGGCCGGCCGGCTGGCCGACCGGGTCGCCACCGACGACGATCCCGCCGGCCTGGTCGCCTGGGCACTCGCCAACGGCCGGGCACACCTCGGCCAGCGGGCCACCGTGGTCGCCGCCGACCGGGCCACCCGGGTCGCCGCGCTGCGGGCCCTGGCCGGCGGCGAGGCCCACCCCGCACTGGTCACCGCCCGGCGGCGCGCGGGCGGCCTCGCGGTCCTCTTCTCCGGCCAGGGCGCCCAGCGCCCCGGCGCCGGCCGGCAGCTGTACGACACGTTCCCGGTGTTCGCGGCGGCCCTCGACGAGGTCTGCGGCGAGCTGGACCGCCAGCTGCCGCAGCCGCTGAAGCCGGTGCTGTTCGCGGCCGACGGCAGCGCCGAGGCCGCGCTGCTCGACGAGACGGTGTTCACCCAGGCCGGACTGTTCGCGCTGGAGGTGGCCCTGTTCCGGCTGGTCGAGTCGTTCGGGGTGGTGCCCGGGCACGTCGCCGGGCACTCGATCGGCGAGATCGCCGCCGCGCACGTCGCCGGGGTGCTCTCCCTCGCGGACGCCGCCACGCTGGTGGCCGCCCGGGGCCGGCTGATGCAGGCCCTGCCCGCCGGGGGCGGGATGCTCGCCGTCGCCGCCGACGAGGCGGCGGTGGTCGAGTCCCTCGCCGGGCTGGCCGACCGGGTCGGCGTCGCGGCCGTCAACGGTCCCACCTCCGTGGTGGTCGCCGGGGCCCTCGACGCCCTCGACGGGCTGGAGCGCCTCTGGCAGGAGCGCGGGGTGCGCACCCGGCGGCTGCGGGTCAGCCACGCGTTCCACAGTCCGCTGATGGAGCCGATGCTCGACGAGTTCCGGGCCGTCCTCGACGGGCTGACGTTCGCCGCGCCGCTGCTGCCGATCGTGTCGAACCTGACCGGGCGGCTCGCCGAGCCCGACGAGATCCGTACGCCCGACTACTGGATGCGGCACGTCCGGGAGGCCGTCCGGTACGCCGACGGGATTCAGGCGCTGCGCGACGCGGGCGTGGACACCTTCCTGGAACTCGGCCCGCAGGCGGTGCTGACCGCGATGACCGCCGGCCTGCTGCCCACCGACGAGGACGGGACGGCCGTGGCGGCCCTGCGCACCGGCGCCGACGAGCCGGCCGCCCTGCTGTCCGCGTTGGCAGTCCTCGACGGCACCGGGCGGGACGTCGACTGGGCGGCGGTGCTCGCCGTACTGGCCGGCCCCCGTCCGGATCCCCGCCGGCTGCCCGAGCTGCCGACGTACGCGTTCCGGCCGCAGCGCTACTGGCCGACCCTCGACGCGGCCCCGGCCCCCGCCGCCGACCCGGTGGACGACGCGTTCTGGCGCGCGGTCACCGACGGCGACCTGGACCGACTCGGCATCGACCCGGACCAGCCGCTGCGCGACCTGCTGCCGGAACTGGAGTCGTGGCGGCGCCGCCAGCAGCTCGACGGAACCCTGGCCGGCTGGCGGTACCGGGTCACCTGGGAGCACCGGGCGCTGACCGGCGCCGACCCCGGCACGTGGCTGGTGGTGGCCCCGCCGCACCAGGTCACCGACCGGGTGCTCGCCGCCCTCACCGCCGGCGCCGCGACGGTGCACCTGCTGACCGTCGACCCGGCCACGGCCACCCGGGACGGCCTCGCCGCCGACCTCGACCGGCTCGCCGCCGCGCACCAGCCGACGGCACTGCTCTCCCTGCTGGCGCTCGACGAGGCACCGCACCCGGAGCAGACCGCGCTGCCGACCGGCCTGGCGGCGAACCTGCTGCTCGTGCAGGCGCACACCGGCCGCTCCGGCCCGCCCGTGCCGCTGTGGCTGGCCACCACCGGCGCCGTCGCCGTGGACGACGAAGCGGTCGTCCACCCGACGCAGGCCACCACGTGGGGCCTCGGCCTCGTCGCCGCGCTGGAGCACCCCCGGCACGTCGGCGGAGTCGTCGACCTGCCGGCGGGCCACGGCGAGGCGGCGTACGCCGCCCTGACCCGGGCCCTCACCAACGTCGACGGGGAGGACCAGCTCGCCGTCCGGGAGGCCGGCGTGCACGCCCGGCGTCTGGTCCGCGACACCGGGCGGCCGGCGGCGGGCGGCGGGTACCGCCCGAACGGCACCGTCCTGCTCAGCGGCGGGACCGGCGCCCTCGCCCGGCACACCACGCACTGGCTGGGCCGCCAGGGCGCCGAGGTGCTCCCGCTGGCCGAGCCGGCCACGGGCAAGCTCGGCGACCTGATGGAGCAGCTCGCCGCCGAGAGCCGGCCGGTGACCGCGCTCGTGCACGTCCCGACGGAGACCGGCTCCGTGCCCCTGGCCGAGCTGACCCTCGCCGGCCTGGCCGCCGACCTGGCCGCCACCGTCGGCGACGTCCCGAGGTACGCCGACGAGCTGGCCCACCGCCCGCTCGACGCGTTCGTGCTGTGCACCTCCACCACGGGGGTGTGGGGCGCGGGCGGCCGGGCCGGCCAGTCCGCCGGCGACGCGCTGCTGCACGCCCTCGCGGCGAACCGGCGGCACGGCGGCCTGGTGGCCACCGCCGTGGCGTGGGGCCCGTGGCGCGACGATCCCGAGTCGGCCGAGCTGGCGCAGCTGCGCCGCCGCGGCCTGCCGGGCCTGCCCCCGGAACTGGCCGTCGAGGCGTTCGGGCAGGCGCTGCGTGCGGAGGCGGCGCTCGTGGTCGCCGACGTGCGCTGGGACCGGTTCGTGCCGACGTTCGCGTCGATGCGGCCGTGCCCGCTGCTGACCGGGGTCCCCGAGGCGGGCGCGGCGATGCCCGCCGACGACGACCGCCAGCCGGCGGACGACGAGGCGGCGACCGCGCTGCGGGAGCGGCTGCGCCCGCTGAGCCCCGCCGAACGGGAGGGCGTCCTCGTCGAACTCGTGGGCGGCCTGGCGGCGACCGTGCTCGGCCACACCGGGGGCGCGGGGCTGGAGCCCGACCGCGCGTTCCGCGAGGTCGGCTTCGACTCGATGACGGCCGTGGAGCTGCGCAACCGGCTCCGCGCCGCCACCGGCGTCCAACTGCCCGCCGCCGTGGTGTTCGACTACCCCACGCCGGCGGCGCTCGCCCGGCACCTGCGCGACCGGCTCGTCGAGGACGGCGCCGCCGCGGCCGCCCCGCTGCTCGCCGAGCTGGACCGGCTCGACGGCGTCTTCGCGGCCGACGCGCCGGACCGGCTGACCCGGCAGAAGCTGCTGGTGCAGCTGCAGGCGTTCGTCGCCCGGTGGGGCGACGACCGGGGCCCCGTCGAGGAGGAACCGGCCACGCACACCCTCGACGACGCCACGGATGCCGAGATCTTCGATTTCATCCACCGCGAGCTGGGCGGCCCCGGCGGCAATTTGCCGGGCCTCTAGAAATGGTGTGGCGCGGCCGTTGTCGACGGTTGTGACACGATCGGCCGGGCGGGCCTGACCACCCGCCCGGCCGTACCCCGCGAGGGCGGTGCGCCGGACCGCTCGCAGGGCGGGTCGGCCCAGCCTGCGCGCCCGCCGCCTAGGGGCACCCGTAGGGGCAGGCTAGGGGTTGTGACCGCCGTCCGGCGACAATTACCTTTCGTCCGGCGCGTAAGACCTGGTGGGGGCTGAAACGCTTTTTGTCTGGCAATTCGTGGTCGGCTGAATGGGCTTAGATCTTCGCGGCTTGTGGCGTCTGTGGACGGTATTGGGCCGCCTGTTTCTTTCCGGCCCGAAGAGGTGGCGTCAATGGCGACTGAAGATACGCTCCGGGAGTACCTGAAATGGGTGACGGCGGACCTTCACCAGACCAGGAGGAAGCTCGGCGAGCTTGAGGCGGCCAACCGGGAGCCGATCGCCATCGTCGGCATGGCCTGCCGGTTCCCCGGCGGGGTGGGCTCGCCCGAGGAGCTGTGGGAGCTCGTCGCCTCCGGTCGGGACGCCGTCTCCGCGTTCCCCGCCGACCGCGGATGGGACCTGACGCGGCTGTTCCACCCGGACCCCGACCACCCCGGCACGTCGTACGTCGCCGAGGGCGGCTTCGTCGACTCGGCCACCGACTTCGACGCCGGGTTCTTCGGCATCTCGCCGCGCGAGGCACTCGCCATGGACCCCCAGCAGCGGCTGCTGCTGGAGACCTCCTGGGAGGCGTTCGAGCACGCCGGGATCGACCCCTCCGCGCTGCGTGGCCACCAGGTGGGGGTGTTCGCCAGCACCACCGGCCAGGACTACGTGGGCCTGCTCCAGCAGCCGCCGCCCGGCACCGAGGGCTACATCCTCACCGGCACCGCGGCCAGCGTCGTGTCCGGCCGGATCTCGTACGCGCTCGGCATCGAGGGCCCCGCCCTCACCGTCGACACCGCCTGCTCGTCGTCGCTGGTCGCGCTGCACCTGGCCTGCCAGGCGCTGCGGCAGGGGGAGTGCACCCTGGCGCTCGCCGGCGGGGCCACCGTCATGTCCACCCCGTCCGCCTTCATCGGCTTCAGCCGGCAGCGCGGCCTGGCCATGGACGGCCGGGTCAAGTCGTTCGCCGCCGCCGCCGACGGCACCGCCTGGGGCGAGGGGGCCGGCCTGCTGCTCGTCGAGCGGCTCTCCGACGCCCGCCGCAACGGCCACCCCGTCCTGGCCGTGGTGCGTGGCAGCGCGGTCAACCAGGACGGCGCGAGCAACGGCCTGACCGCCCCCAACGGCCCGTCCCAGCAGCGGGTCGTGCTCCAGGCGCTGGCCAGCGCCCGGCTCGCGCCGGAGCAGGTCGACGTCGTGGAGGCGCACGGCACCGGCACCACCCTCGGCGACCCGATCGAGGCGCAGGCGCTGCTGTCCACGTACGGGCAGGGGCGGCAGGCGGACCGGCCGCTCTGGCTCGGCTCGGTCAAGTCGAACATCGGGCACACCCAGGCCGCCGCCGGCGTGGCCGGGGTCATCAAGATGGTGATGGCGCTGCGGCACGAGACCGTGCCGGCGACGCTGCACGTCGACGAGCCCACCCCCAACGTGGACTGGACGGCCGGCGCGGTGGCGCTGGTGACCGAGCCGCAGCCGTGGCCCGCCGGGGAGCAGCCCCGCCGCGCGGGCATCTCGTCCTTCGGCATGAGCGGCACCAACGCCCACGTGATCATCGAGGAGGCGCCCGCCGCCGACCCGGCCCCGTCGGACGGCCCCGCCGCCGCGACCGACGCCGCCACCGTGCCGGACGCCGCCGACACCGCCCCGGTCACCGGGGCCGGCCTCGTGCCGGTGCTGGTCTCCGCCCGCGACGCCGACTCCCTGGCCGCGCAGGCCACCCGCTGGGCCGACTGGCTCGACGGCCGCCCCGAGCTGCGGCTGACCGACGTCGGCTGGTCGTCGGTGCGCACCCGGGCCAGCCTCGAGCACCGGGCCGTGCTGCTCGCCGCCGACCGCGCCGACCTGACCGACGGCCTGCGCGCGCTCGCCGCCGACGGCGACGCCCCGGGCCTGGTCACCGGCGCCGGCTCGCGCGGCGGCAAGCTCGCGTTCCTCTTCTCCGGCCAGGGCGCGCAGCGCAGCGGCATGGGCCGCGACCTGGCCGCCGCCTTCCCCGTCTTCGGCCGGGCACTGGCCGAGGTCTGCGCCGAGTTGGACCGGCACCTGCCCCGCCCGCTCACCCCGGTGCTCTTCGCGCCCGAGGGCGACGAGGCCGCCGGGCTGCTCAACCAGACCCTCTACACCCAGGCCGGCCTGTTCGCCGTCGAGGTCGCGCTGTTCCGGCTCCTGGAGAGCTGGGGGATCGTCCCGGACGTCCTGCTCGGCCACTCGATCGGCGAGCTCTCCGCCGCGCACGTGGCCGGCGTGCTGTCGCTGCCCGACGCCGCCACGCTCGTCGCGGCCCGGGGCCGGCTGATGCAGGCCCTGCCGGCCGGCGGCGCGATGCTGGCCGTCCAGCTCCCCGCCGACGCGGTGCGGGCCGCCCTGGCCGGCATCGAGGACCAGGTCGCCGTCGCCGCCGTCAACGGCCCCACCGCCGTGGTCGTCTCCGGCGTGGCCGACGCCGTCGAGGAACTCGAACGCCGCTGGGCGGACCAGGGCGTACGGATGCGGCCGCTGCGGGTCAGCCACGCCTTCCACAGCCCGCTGATGGAACCCATGCTCGCCGAGTTCGCCGCCGTGGTGCGCGGGCTGGAGCTGCACCCGCCGGCGGTGCCGATCGTGTCGAACCTGACCGGCGCGGTCGCCGACCCCGACGAGATCCGCACCGCCGACTACTGGGTGCGGCACGTGCGGGAGGCGGTCCGGTTCGCCGACGGCGTCGACCAGCTGCGCGCCCTGGGCGTGCGAACCTTCCTGGAGGTCGGCCCCAGCGGCGTGCTCACCGCGCTGGCCCGCGACATCCTCGCCGCGGACGACGACACCGCCGCCGTGGCGCTGCTGCGCCGGGACCGCCCCGAGCCCGCGTCCGTGCTCACCGCCCTCGCGGAGCTGCACGTCGGCGGGGTCGAGGTGGGCTGGGCGGAGCTGTTCGTCGGCGCGGGCGCCGCGCGGGTGCCCCTGCCCGGCTACGCCTTCCGCCGGCAGCGGTTCTGGCCCGAGCCGCCGCCCGCCGCCCCCGACGCCGCCGCGCACGACGGCGACGACGAGTTCTGGACCGCCCTGGAGCAGGCGGACGTCGACACCCTCCGCAGCGAGCTGGGCGTCGGTCCGGACGACGACGCGCAGGTCCAGGCGCTGCTGCCGGCACTGCCCGTGCTGACCTCCTGGCGCCGGTCCCGGCGGGAACGCTCCCTCGTGGACGGCTGGTCGTACCACGTGACCTGGCAGCCCGTGCCGGTCGAGGACACCGACGCCCCGGCGGGCCGCTGGCTGCTCGTGCTGCCGGCCGACGACGCCCCGGCGTGGGCCGACCGCCTGGCCGGGCTTTTCGGCGACGCCGAGCCGCTGGTGCTGCGGGTCGGCGCCGCGGACCTCGACCGCGCCGCGCTCGCCGCCCGGCTGCGGGAGGAGATCGACGGCCGGCCGGTCGACGGCGTCCTCGCCGTGGTCGCCGGCCAGGACCGGCTGCTGCCCGAGCACCCCGGCGTGACCCTCGCCGCGGCCGGCGTCCTCGCCCTGGTCCAGGCGATGACCGACCTGGACCTGGTGGCGCCGCTGTGGTGCGTCACCAGCGGCGCGGTGGCGGCGGCCCCGGGCGACCGGGTCGCGCACCCGCTGCAGACCGAGGTCTGGGGCCTCGGCCGGGCGGCGGCGGTCGAACAACCGCACCGCTGGGGCGGCCTGGTCGACCTGCCGGCCACCGTCGACGACGCCACCGCCCGGCGGCTCGCCGCCGTGCTGGCCGGCCACGGCGGCGAGGACCAGGTGGCCGTGCGGCCCGGCGGGACCTGGGCCCGCCGGCTGACACCGGCCCCGCCGGCGGCGGACGAGCCCCCCGCCGGCGACTGGTGGTCCGGCACCGTCCTGGTCACCGGCGGCACCGGCGCCCTCGGCGGCCACGTCACCCGCTGGCTGCTCGGCCGCGGAGTCGGGCGGGTGGTCCTGGCCAGCCGCCGGGGCACCGCCGCCCCGGCCGTGGCGGACCTGCTCGACCGGTACGGCGCCGACGGGCGGGTCGCCGTCGCCACCTGCGACGTCACCGACCGGCGGTCCGTGGCGGACCTGGTGGACTCGCTGCCCGACCTGACCGCGGTCGTGCATGCCGCCGGCACCGACCAGCTCACCCCGCTGACCGACACCACCCTCGACGAGTTCTCCCACGTCGTCGCGGGGAAGGTGCTCGGCGCCCTGCACCTCGACGCGTGCCTCGCCGACCGCGAGCTGGGCGCGTTCGTCATGTTCTCCTCCATCTCCGGCGTGTGGGGCAGCGCCGGGCAGTGCGCCTACGGCGCCGGCAACTCCCTGCTGGACGCCCTGGCCGTCAACCGGCGCGACCGGGGCCTGCCGGCCACCGCCGTCTCCTGGACGGCGTGGGGTGGCGCGCACGGCATGGCCGCCGAGAACGTGGCCACCGAGCAGCTCAACCGGATGGGCCTGCCGCCGGTCGACCCGGAGAAGGCGCTCGTCGCGCTGGACCGGGCGCTGCGCCGACCGACGCCCTGCGTGACCGTCGCCGACGTCGACTGGAGCCGGTTCCACCCCGCGTTCACCGTGGCCCGGCCCAGCCCCTTCCTGGGCGGCCTGCCGCAGGTGCGGGCGCTCGTCGCGCAGGAGGAGGCCGCCGCGCCGGTCGCGGGCGGGGTCGCCGCGCCGCTGCGGCACCTCGCGGCGCTGCCCGCGGCGGAGCAGGAGCGGGAGCTGCTGAAGCTGGTCAACGAGCAGACCGCGGCGGTGCTGGGCCACGCCACGCCCGACGAGCTGCGCGGACGCCCGTTCAAGGACCTCGGCTTCGACTCGCTGACCGCCGTCGACTTCCGGGGACGGCTGAACGCGGCCACCGGCCTGCGCCTGCCCACCACGCTGGTCTTCGACTACCCCACCCCCGCCGAGCTGGCCGCGCACCTGCGCGAGCTGGTGTCCGGCGCCGACCCGGTCGACGCTCCGCAGACCGTCGTCGTGGACGCCGACGAGCCCGTCGCGATCGTCGGCATGGCCTGCCGCTACCCCGGCGGCGTCGACGGGCCGGAGGCGTTCTGGCGGCTGGTCGCCGAGGGCGTGGACGCGATCTCGCCGTTCCCCACCGACCGGGGCTGGGAGATCCCCGAGCCGGCGGAGGGGACGCACCCCCCGGCGGGTGGATTCCTCTACGACGTGGCGGACTTCGATCCCGCCTTCTTCGAGATCTCGCCCCGCGAGGCCCTCGCCATGGACCCGCAGCAGCGGCTCACCCTCGAGGCGTCCTGGGAGGCGCTGGAACGGGCCGGGGTGGACCCGGCCGCGTTGCGCGGCACCCGCACCGGCGTCTTCGTGGGCGCCTCCACCTCCGGCTACGGCACCGGGCTGACCGAGGTCCCCGAGGGGGTCGAGGGCTACCTGATGACCGGCGCCGCGCACAGCGTCATCTCCGGCCGGGTCGCGTACGCGCTGGGGCTGGAGGGACCGGCCGTCACGGTCGACACGGCCTGCTCCTCGTCGCTGGTGGCGCTGCACCTCGCCGGGGCGGCGCTGCGCCGCGGCGAGTGCGACCTGGCGCTGGCCGGCGGCGTGGCGGTGATGGCCACCCCGACGGCGTTCCAGGAGTTCTCCCGCCAGGGCGGCCTGGCCTCCGACGGGCGGTGCAAGTCCTTCGCCGCCACGGCGGACGGCACCGGCTGGTCCGAGGGCGTCGGCATGCTGCTGGTGCAGCGGCTCTCGGACGCCCGGCGGCAGGGCCGTCGCGTCCTGGCCGTGGTGCGTGGCTCCGCCGTGAACTCCGACGGCGCGTCGAACGGCCTGACCGCCCCCAACGGCCCGTCCCAGCAGCGGGTGATCCGGCAGGCGCTCGCCAGCGCCGGACTGACGGCCACCGACGTGGACGTCGTCGAGGCGCACGGCACCGGCACCGTCCTCGGCGACCCGATCGAGGCGCAGGCCCTGCTGGCGACGTACGGGCAGGACCGGGGCGACGCCGGCCCGCTGCTGCTGGGCTCGGTGAAGTCGAACATCGGCCACGCGCAGGCCGCAGCCGGCGTGGCCGGTGTGATCAAGATGGTGCTGGCGATGCGGGAGGGCACCGTCCCGGCGTCGCTGCACGCGGACACGCCGTCGCCGCACATCGACTGGTCCTCCGGCGAGGTGGAGCTGGTGACCCGGTCCCGGCCGTGGCCGGCGGTAGCCCGGCCGCGCCGGGCGGCGGTCTCCTCGTTCGGGATCTCCGGCACCAACGCGCACGTGGTCGTCGAGCAGCCGACCGACGCCGACGTGAGCGACGCCGAGCAGGCCCCCGCCCCGGCCGCCGGGCTGGTCGCCGCCGACGTGGTGCTCTGGCCGCTCTCGGCCCGCTCGGCCTCCGCCCTGGCCACGCAGGCGTCCCGGCTGGCCCGGCACGTGCGGGAACACCCCGGCCTCGCCCCGGCGGCGGTCGGCTGGTCCCTCGCCGCGACCCGGTCGGCGTTCGACCGGCGCGCCGCGATCCTCGGCGCGACCCCCGGCGACCTGCTGGCCGGCCTGGACTCGCTGGCCGCCGGCACCCCGGCGGGCAACGTGGTGACCGGCACCGTCGCCCAGCACGGCGCGGGCCCGGTGTTCGTCTTCCCGGCCGCCACCCCGGCGGGCGCGGCGGCCGGACTCGTGGGCCGCTGCCCGGTCTTCGACGAGACCCTCGCCGAGTGCCGGCAGGCCCTGGCGCCCTGGCTCGACGTCGACCCGGCCGCCCTGCTGACCGGCGCGGACGCCTCGTGGACCGAGCGGCCGGAGCTGGCCCGGCCCGTCCGGTTCGCCGTCGGGGTGGCGCTCGCCGCCGTCTGGCGGCACGCCGGCCTCACCCCGGCCGCGGTCGTCGGCGACGGCGACGGCGAGGTCGTGGCCGCCTGCGTGGCGGGCCTGCTGTCCCTGCCCGACGCCGCCCGGACGGTGGCGCTGCGGGCCCGGGCCGCCGCCGGCGAGCTGGACGCCGACGGCCTCCGCGCCGCCCTGGCGGGGATCGCCCCGCAGCCCGGAACCGCCCGCCTGGTCTCCACCGTCACCGGGGACTGGGCCGACCGGGCCGTTCTCGACGCCGACCACTGGGCCGACCCGGCCGGCCTTGGCGCCGACCACCGGGCCGGGGGACCGGAGCAGCTCGACGCCGCCCTCCGCGCCGTCGTCGACGCCGGACACCTGACCTTCGTGGAGGTTGCGCCGGAGCCGGCGCTGACCGCCCGGGTCGCCGCCGTTCTCGACGCGGCCAACGCCACCGGCCACGTCCTGGACACCCTCGGCGGTACGGGCGACGCGGCCACCCGGCTGCTGACCGGCCTCGCCACCGCGCACGTCCTCGGCCTGGCGGTGGACCACCGCCGGCTGCTGCCCGAGGTCGAGCCGGTCGACCTGCCCACGTACGCCTTCGACCGGCACCGCTACTGGCTGGAGCGCACCGGCGCGCACCGCTCGGTCCTGCCCGCCGTGGGCCTCGACGTGGTCGACCACCCGCTGCTCAGCGCGGTGGCCGACCTGCCCGGCGACGAGGGGCTGCTGTTCACCGGCCGGATCACCCTCGCCACCCACCCGTGGCTGGCCGACCACGCCGTGCTGGGCACGGTGCTGCTGCCCGGGACGGCGCTGGTGGAGCTGGCGTCCTGGACCGGCCGGCAGGCCGGCGCGGCGACCGTCGCCGAGCTGAACCTGGAGGCGCCGCTGGCGATCCCCACCGAGGGGGGAGTCGACCTGCGGGTCCGCGTCGGTCCGCCGGACGAGACCGGGCACCGGCCGGTCGCCATCCACACCCGGCGTGACGACGACACCGGAGCCGACGGGTCCCGGACCTGGCAGCGGCACGCCTCCGGCCAGCTCACCGGGACCGCCGACCCGGAGCCCGCACCGGCGGCCGTGTGGCCGCCCGCCGACGCCGAGCCGGTCGCCCTCGACGGGCTCTACGCCCGGCTCGCCGCCCAGGGCTACCACTACGGCCCGGTGTTCCGCGCGCTGCGCGCCGCGTGGCGGTCGGGCCCGGACATCCTCGCCGAGGTCGCCCTCGACGCCGACGCGTCCACCGACACCACGGCCTTCTCGGTGCACCCGGCCCTGATGGACGCGGCGCTGCACGCCATCGGCGCCAGCGCCACGGCCGGCGCCACCGACGCCAGCGCGGACGGCGGTGCGCCGGCCGCCGACGGCGGCCCCGACATCCGCCCGGGCCTGCCGTTCACCTGGTCGGGCGTGACCATCCGGCCCACCCGCGCCCGCGAGCTGCGGATCCGGCTGCGCGCCACCGATGCCGGGTCCGTCGCCCTGACGATCACCGACACCGGCGCGACGCCGGTCGCCTCCGTCGACGGTCTGGTGCTGCGGCCCATCTCCGGCGAGCAGCTCAGCGCCGCCCGCCGGTCGGCCAGCCGGTCCCTGCACCGTCTCGACTGGGTGGCCCCCGCCACCGGCCGCGCCGACGGCACGTCCCGGCTGGTCGCCCTCGGCGACGACTGGCCCGGCGCCGACCGGCACCCGGACCTGTCGGCGCTGGTCGCCGACGTACGCGCGGGCGGTGCCGTGCCCGACGCGGTGGTGGTGACCTGCGTCGGACCGGTCGCCGACGAGCCGCACCCGGCCCGCCAGGCGCACCGGGTGGCCCACCGCATGCTCGCGCTGGCCCAGCAGTGGCTCGCCGAGGAGTCACTCGCCGCCGCCCGGCTGGTGGTGGTCACCCGCGGCGCGGTCCGGGTCGAGCCGGACGAGCGGATCGCCGACGTGCCGGCCGCCACCGCCTGGGGCCTGCTGCGCTCCGCCCAGTCGGAGAACCCCGACCGGATCGTGCTCCTCGACGTCGACGACGACGCTTCGGCCGCCGCGCTGCTGCCGGCGGCCCTGGCCACGGGCGAACCCCAGCTCGCCGTACGCGCCGGCCAGCTCCGGGTGCCCCGGCTGACCCGGCTCGGCCCGCCCCCGGCCGAGGCGCCCGACCCGGACCTGGCCGCCGGCACCGTCCTGGTGACCGGCGCGACCGGCCTGCTCGGGCGGCTCGTGGCGCGGCGGTTGGTGACCCGGCACGACGTACGGCACCTGCTGCTGGTCAGCCGCAGCGGGGCGGACGCCCCGGGCGTCGCCGCGCTGGTCGACGAGCTGGCGGGACTGGGCGCCACCGCCCGGGTGGTCGCCTGCGACGTCACCGACCGCGACGCGCTCGCCCTGCTGGTCGACCAGCTCCCCGCCGACCTGCCGCTGACCGGCGTGGTGCACGCGGCCGGGGTGCTCGACGACGGCGTCCTGCCCGCCCTCACCCCGGACCGCTTCGACACCGTGCTCCGCCCCAAGGTCGACGCGGCCTGGCACCTGCACGAGCTGACCGAGAAGCTGGACCTGGCCGCGTTCGTGCTCTTCTCCTCGGCGGCCGGCCTCTTCGGCGGCCCCGGGCAGGCCAACCACGCGGCGGCGAACTGCTTCCTCGACGCCCTCGCCCAGCACCGGCGCGACCGGGGACTCCC
Organism: Micromonospora sp. URMC 107; assembly: GCF_051386315.1. Classification (NCBI taxonomy): domain Bacteria; kingdom Bacillati; phylum Actinomycetota; class Actinomycetes; order Micromonosporales; family Micromonosporaceae; genus Micromonospora; species Micromonospora sp. URMC 107. Next base: position 105,083 of record NZ_JBPQTK010000002.1, on the reverse strand, counting down.
CGCGCTCTCGCTGGCCTGGGGCCCGTGGGTCAACGACACCGGCGACGGCCAGACCGGGCACGTCGACGAGGCCCGGATGAACCGGGGCGGCTTCGTCCCGCTCGGCGCCGACGAGGGCATGGACCTGTTCAGCGAGGCGCTGCGCTTCGCCGAGCCGGTGGTCGTACCGGTCAACCTGGATCTCGCGCTGATCGGCCGGCACGGCCCGGCGGCGGTGCCGCCGGTGCTGCGCTCGCTGGTCCGGCCGGCGTCGACCGGCGCGGTGCGGGCCGCCGAGCGCGACCCGGCCGAGGCGCTGCGGGAGACCCTCGCCGCCACGGCGGAGGCCGACCGCGACCAGGTGCTCTCCGACCTGGTCCGCACCCACGCCGCCGCGGTCCTGGGCTACGCGTCGATCCGCTCGATCGACGCCGAGCGCGGCTTCGTCGAGCTGGGCTTCGACTCGCTGACCGCCGTCGAGTTCCGCAACCGGCTCAACGCGGCCACCGGGCTGCGGCTGCCGTCCACGCTGATCTACGACCGGCCGACCACGGCCGCGCTGGTCGAGTACCTGCGTGGCGCGCTGCTGGCGGAGCGGAGCACGTCCGCGCTGACGGTGCTCGGCGAGCTGAACAAGCTGGAGCACGCCATGCGCGCGGTGGCCTCCGGTGACACCGACCGGGCCGCCGTCGGCGCCCGGCTGCGCGAACTGCTCTCCCTGTGGACCTACACCGAGTCCGGTGCGGACTCCGCCGCCGACGAGGGCGCCAGCCTCGAGTCGGCCTCCGCCGAAGAGATCTTCAGCCTGCTGGACGAAGAGTTCGGCTCGGCCTGATCCGGCATGTCGCACACCTCGAACCCCGATACGGAGTGGCCCGATGCCCACTGAGGCAGAGTTCCTCGACTACCTCCGGCGTGCGACTGCCGACCTGCGCGACGCGCGCCGGCGGGTGCGCGAGGTGGAGGCCAAGGACCGCGAGCCGATGGCCGTCATCGGGATGGCGTGCCGGTTCCCGGGCGGCGTGTCCAGCCCGGCGGAGCTGTGGGACCTCGTCGACCGGGGCGGCGACGGGGTGGGTGACTTCCCGACCGACCGGGGCTGGGACCTGGAGCGGCTCTTCCACGTCGACCCGGACAACCCGGGCACGTCGACCAGCAACCAGGGTGGCTTCCTCTACGACGCGCCGCAGTTCGACCCGGGCTTCTTCGGCATCAGCCCCCGTGAGGCCCTGGCGATGGACCCCCACCAGCGGCTGCTGCTGGAGACCTCCTGGGAGGCGTTCGAACACGCCGGCATCGACCCGCAGCGGCTGCGCGGCAGCCGGACCGGCGTCTTCGCCGGCGTGATGTACCACGACTACGCCTCCCGGGTGCTGGACCTGCCCGACGGCGTCGAGGGCTACATCGGCACCGGCAACTCCGGCAGCGTGGTGTCCGGGCGGGTGGCGTACACCTTCGGGCTCGAAGGACCGGCGGTCACGGTGGACACGGCGTGCTCGTCGTCGCTGGTCGCCGTGCACCTCGCGACGCAGGCGCTGCGCCAGCGCGACTGCGACTTCGCGCTCGCCGGCGGCGTGACGGTGATGTCCACCCCGGGCACCTTCGCCGACTTCTCCCGCCAGCGGGGCCTGGCCTCGGACGGCCGGTGCAAGTCGTTCGCCGCCGCCGCCGACGGCACCGGCTGGTCGGAGGGCGTCGGGGTGCTGCTGCTGCAGCGGCTCTCCGACGCCCGCCGCGACGGCCGGCGGATCCTCGCCGTGGTGCGGGGCAGCGCGGTCAACCAGGACGGCGCCAGCAGCGGGCTCACCGCGCCCAACGGCCCGTCGCAGGAGCGGGTGATCCGGCAGGCCCTCGCGAACGCCCGGCTCTCGCCGGCCGACGTCGACGTGGTCGAGGCGCACGGCACCGGCACCACCCTGGGCGACCCCATCGAGGCGCAGGCGCTGCTGGCCACGTACGGGCAGGACCGGGGCGACGGCGGGCCGCTCTGGCTGGGCTCGGTCAAGTCGAACCTGGGCCACACCCAGGCCGCCGCGGGCGCCGCCGGCCTGATCAAGATGATCGAGGCGATCCGGCACCGCACCATGCCCGCCACCCTGCACGTCGACGCGCCGTCCCCGCACATCGACTGGTCCGCCGGGCAGGTCTCGCTGCTGACCGAGGCCCGCCCGTGGTCGGCCACCGACCGGCCGCGCCGGGCCGCCGTGTCGTCGTTCGGCATCAGCGGTACGAACGCGCACGTCATCCTCGAGGAGGCGCCCGCCGACGACGCCCCGGCCACCGACGGGGCCGCGCCCGTCGCCGACGCGCCGCTGGCGCTCCCGCTCGCCCCGGTGTTCCTCTCCGCCCGTACGCCCGAGGCGCTCGCCGGGCAGGCCGGGCGCTGGGCCGACCACCTCGCCCGCGTCGACTCCCTGCGCCCGGTGGACGTCGCGTTCTCCTCGGTCAACCGCGCGGGGCTCGAACACCGCGCGGTGGTCCTGGCCGGCGACGCGGACGACCTGCTCGCGGGGCTGCGGGCCCTCGCCGCCGGCGAGCCGACCGGCACCGTCACCACCGGGGCGTCGGCCCCGCGCGGCAAGGTCGCCTTCCTCTTCTCGGGTCAGGGGGCGCAGCGCGCCGGCATGGGCCGCGAGCTGTACGCGGCCTTCCCGGTCTTCGCCGCCGCCCTCGACGAGGTGTGCGCGCAGCTCGACCCGCTGCTGCCGCGCGCGCTGCGCGAGGTGCTGTTCGCCGGGGCGGGTACGCCCGAGGCGGAGCTGTTGGACCAGACGGTCTTCACCCAGGCGGGGTTGTTCGCCGTCGAGGTGGCCCTGTTCCGGTTGGTGGAGTCGTTCGGGGTGGTGCCGGACCTGGTGGCCGGGCACTCCATCGGCGAGATCGCGGCGGCGCACGTGGCCGGGGTGTTGAGCCTGGCCGACGCGTGCGCGCTGGTCGCGGCGCGCGGCCGGCTCATGCAGGCGCTGCCCGCGGGCGGCGGCATGCTCGCCGTGGCGGCGGACGAGGCCGCCGTGGCCGGCTCCCTGGTGGGGCTGACCGACCGGCTGGACGTGGCCGCCGTGAACGGCCCCGCCGCCGTGGTGGTGGCGGGCGACGTCGAGGCGCTCGACGAGGTGCAGCGGGTGTGGTCCGAGCGGGGCGTGCAGACCCGCCGGCTGCGGGTCAGCCACGCCTTCCACAGCGCGCGGATGGACCCGATGCTCGCCGAGTTCGCGGCCGTCGCCGAGCGGCTGACGTACCGGCCGCCGACGATCCCGGTGGTGTCGAACCTGACCGGCCGCATCGCCGACGCCGACCAGCTCTGCGACCCGGGCTACTGGGTGCGGCACGTACGCGGCACGGTGCGCTTCGCCGACGCCGTCGACTGCCTGCGCGCCGAGGAGGTCGACACCTACCTGGAGGTGGGACCGAACGGCGTCCTGACCGCCATGGCGCAGAACTGTCTCGCCGAGCGGGCGGAGGACGAACCGGCGCCCCTGCTGGTCCCGGTGTCGCGCCACGACCGGCCCGAGCCGCAGGCCCTCCTCGAGGCCCTCGCGCTGCTGCACGTGCACGGCCTGACCGTCGGCTGGGCGGACCTGCTCGGCCGGGCCGGCGGCCGGCACGTGGACCTGCCGACGTACGCCTTCCAGCACCAGCGCTTCTGGCTGGAGCCGGCGGGCCGGTGGACGGACGTCTCCGGGGCCGGCCTCGGCGCGGCCGGGCACCCGCTGCTCGGCGCGGCCGTCTCCGTGGCCGGCGAGGACATGGTGGTGCTGACCGGCCGCCTCTCCACGTCGACGCACGCCTGGCTCGCCGACCACGCGGTCTCCGGCGTGGTGATCGTGCCCGGTGCCGCCCTGGTCGAGTTGGCGGTGCGGGCGGGCGACGAGGTGGGCGCGTCGCAGGTGCGGGAGTTGACCGTGGCCGCGCCGCTGGTGCTGCCGCAGGCGGGTGCGGTGCGGGTGCAGGTGCGCGTCGGCGCGGCCGACGAGGCGGGCACCCGGTCGGTGACCGTGCACTCGCAGCCGGAGGAGGCCGTCGACCCGGAGTGGGTCCGGCACGCGGAGGGCGTGCTGGAGCCGGCGTCGGCCGACGAGCCGGGCGTGGGGGAGTGGCCGCCGGTTGGCGCGTCCGAGGTGGACGTGGCCGGTTGGTATCCGGCGCTGGCGGAGCGCGGCCTGGCGTACGGGCCGGTGTTCCGGGGACTGCGCCGGGTGTGGGTCGGCGGCGACGAGGTGTTCGCCGAGGTGGCGTTGCCGGACGAGGTGGCGGGCGACGCGGCGGGGTTCGGGGTGCACCCGGCGCTGCTGGACGCCGCTCTGCACCCGATCGGGCTGCTGCCCGGCACGGAGGAGTCGGGCGGGCCGCGGGTGCCGTTCGCGTTCGAGGGTGTGCAGGTGCACGCCTCGGGCGCGCGGGTGCTGCGGGTGCGGCTGACGCGGGCGGGTTCGGCGGTGCGGCTGGTCGCGTGCGACGAGTCGGGCGCGGCCGTGGTGTCGGTCGACTCCCTCGCCCTGCGGGAGCTGACCGGGGTGTCGTCCCCGGACGCGTCGGCACGCTCGCTGTTCGAGGTCGCCTGGCAGTCCCAGGAGGTCACCCCGGCCGGCGACGCCGCCGGCTGGGCGCTGCTGGGCTCGCCGGTCGGCGTGGACCTGCCGGCGTACGCCGACGTCGAGGCGGTGACCGCGGCGTCGGACGTGACGCCGCGCCTGCTGCTGGTGCCGGCGGGCAGCGCGCAGCGACGCGACCACGAAGGCGCGACGGACGCCGGCCACGACAACGACCCCGACGCGGTACGCGCGGCGACCTCGCACGTGCTGGCAGTCGTCCAGTCCTGGCTGGCGGCGGACGCGCTGGCGGATTCGCGGCTCGTGGTGGTGACCCGGGGCGCGGTGTCGGTCGGTGCCGGCGACCGGGTGACGGACCTGGCGGGTGCGGCGGTGTGGGGTCTGCTGCGGTCGGCGCAGTCGGAGCACCCGGGTCGCATCGTGCTGGCGGACGTCGACGGTGCGGTGGACGCTGGGCTGCTGGGTGTGCTGGCCGCGGTGGCGGACGAGCCGGTGGCGTTCGGTGGTCAGGTGGCGGTGCGTTCGGGTGCGGTGGTCGTGCCGCGTCTGGTGCGGGCGGTCGTCCCGGCGTCGGTGGAGACGCCGGTGGTGGGTGACGGCGCGGTGCTGGTGACCGGTGGTACGGGTGCGTTGGGCGCTTTGGTGGCGGAGCATCTGGTGTCGGTGCACGGGGTGCGGTCGCTGGTGCTGGTGTCGCGGCGTGGCCCGGAGGCCGCGGGTGCGGGCGAGTTGTCGCAGCGGCTGTCGGCGGCAGGTGCGTCGGTGCGGGTGGTGGCCTGTGACGTGACGGACCGGGACCAGGTCGGTGCGTTGGTTGCCGAGATCGCAGCCGGGGGCCGGTTGGCGGGTGTGGTGCACACCGCCGGCGTTCTGGACGACGGGGTGGTCGAGGGGCTGACCGCCGAGCGGCTCGGTGCGGTGTTGGCGCCGAAGGTGTCGGCGGGTTGGTTCCTGCACGAGGCGACGGCGTCGCTGGACCTGGATCTGTTCGTGGTGTTCTCGTCGGTGGCGGGGGTGTTGGGTTCGCCGGGTCAGTCGGCGTACGCGGCGGGCAACGCGTTCCTGGACGGGTTGGCGGCGTACCGGCGGCAGCTCGGGTTGCCGGCCGTCAGCCTCGCCTGGGGCATGTGGGACACGGCGGGTATGGCGGCGTCGATCGAGGAGGCGGACCGGGCGCGTTCGGCGCGGGCGGGTCTGGCGCCGATGAGCGCCGAGACCGGGCTGCGGCTGTTCGACGCCGCCTTGGGCGCCGACCGGCCGGCCCTGGTGCCCGCCGTGATCGACCTGGCCGCCCTCCGGGCCGCGGCCGGCGCCGGCCTGGTGCCGCCGATGCTCCGCGCCCTGGTCGGCACGACCACGACCCGCCGCCAGGCGGGACAGGGCACCACCTGGGCGACCCGCATCGGCGGCCTCACCGCCGACGAGGCGCGCGCCCAGATCGACGTGCTGGTGCGCGGCCTCGTCGCGCAGGTGCTCGGGCACGGCGGCGCCGAGGCCGTGCCGGCCGACCGGGCGTTCCGGGAGCTGGGCTTCGACTCGCTGACCGCCGTGGACCTGCGTAACCGGGTCAACGCGGCCACCGGCCTGCGGCTGCCCTCGACACTGGTCTTCGACTACCCGACGCCGCAGGCGCTCGCCGCCCACGTGCACGCCGAACTGGCCGGCGCCGCCAGCGGCCCCGCCGCGCCGGGCGCGCGGACCACGACCCGGGCCGACGAGCCGCTCGCCATCGTCGGGATGGCCTGCCGCTACCCGGGCGGCGTAGAGACCCCCGATCAGCTGTGGGCGCTGCTGGCCGCCGGCGGCGAGGGGATCGGGGAGTTCCCCACCGACCGCGGCTGGGACCTGGAGAGCCTGTTCGACCCGGACCCCGACCACCCCGGCACGTCGTACACCCGCCACGGTGGCTTCCTGTACGGGGCGGCGGAGTTCGACCCCGCCTTCTTCGGCATCTCGCCGCGCGAGGCCCTCGCGATGGACCCGCAGCAGCGGCTGCTGCTGGAGGCGTCGTGGGAGTCGTTCGAGTCGGCGGGTCTCGACCCGCAGCGGCTGCGCGGCAGCCGGACCGGCGTCTTCGCCGGCGTCATGTACCACGACTACGCGACGCGGCTGATGGAACAGGCCGACGAGGTCGAGGGCTACGTCGGCACCGGCAACTCGGGCAGCGTGCTGTCGGGTCGGGTGGCGTACACGTTCGGGCTGGAGGGCCCGGCGGTGACCGTGGACACCGCATGCTCGTCGAGCCTCGTCGCGCTGCACCTTGCCGCGCAGGCGTTGCGCAGCGGCGAGTGTGACCTTGCCCTGGCCGGTGGTGTGACGGTGATGGCGACGCCGGGGACGTTCATCGAGTTCTCGCGGCAGCGTGGTCTGTCGCAGGACGGCCGCTGCAAGTCGTTCGCCGCGTCGGCCGACGGCACCGGCTGGTCCGAGGGCGTCGGCGTGCTGCTGGTGCAGCGCCTCTCCGACGCCCAGCGCGAGGGCCGGCGGATCCACGCCGTCCTGCGCGGCACGGCGGTCAACCAGGACGGTGCCTCGAACGGTTTGACGGCGCCGAACGGTCCGTCGCAGCAGCGGGTGATCCACCAGGCGCTGGCGAACGCGCGGCTGACTCCGGCCGACGTGGACGCGGTGGAGGCGCACGGCACGGGTACGACGTTGGGTGACCCGATCGAGGCGCAGGCGTTGCTGGCCACCTACGGGCAGGACCGGCCCGTCGACCGGCCGCTGCTGCTGGGGTCGGTGAAGTCGAACATCGGGCACACCCAGGCCGCAGCCGGTGTGGCCGGTGTGATCAAGATGGTGCTGGCGATGCGGCACGGCGTCGTCCCGCCGACCCTGCACGTGGACGAGCCGTCCCCGCACATCGACTGGTCGGCCGGGGCGGTGGCCCTCGCCACCGAGCCCACCCCGTGGCCGCAGGTGGACCGGCCGCGTCGGGCGGCGGTGTCGTCGTTCGGCATCTCCGGCACCAACGCGCACGTGATCATCGAGCAGCCGCCCGCCGAGGCGGTCGACGGACGCGCCGCCGGCCGTCCGCGCGGCGGCGTCGTACCCCTGCTGCTCTCCGCCGTGGACGCCCCGGCGCTGCGCGACCAGGCCGCCCGGCTGGGCGCGCACCTGGCGGCGCACCCGGAGCTCGAACCGGCCGACGTCGCGCACGCCCTGGTCACCACCCGGGCGGCGTTCGGACACCGCGCCGTCGTCCTCGGCCGGGACACCGTCGGCCTGACGCGGGCACTGGAGTCGTTCCACCTCGGCGAGGCCACCCCCGCCACGGTCACCGGCACCGCGCTGCGCGGCGGCGACCCCGTCCTCGTCTTCCCCGGCCACGGCGACCCGTGGCCCGCCACGGCCGTCGAGCTGCTGGACCGGTCGCCGGAGTTCGCCGCCGCGATCGCCGAGTGCGAGGCAGCCCTCGTACCCCACGTGGACTGGTCGCTCACCGCCGTGCTGCGCGGCGCGGACGGCGCCCCGTCCCCGACGGACGCCGGGGTGGCGCACCCCGTCCGGTGGGCCGTGGCGGTCTCGCTGGCCCGCTGGTGGCGTTCGCTCGGCGTCCGGCCCGCCGCCGTGGTCGGACACGCCCACGGCGAGGTCGCGGCCGCCTGCGTGGCCGGCGCGCTGTCGCTGGCGGACGCGGCGAGGACGATCGCCCTCGGCAGCCGGGCCGAGGCCGGCCCGGACGCGCTGGCCGGGACCACCCTCCGGGCGGCCGAGGTGCCGCTGCACTCCGCGGCGACCGGCGGGCAGGTCGACACCGACGGCCTCGACGCCGCCCACTGGTACCGGGGGCTGGCCGACGGCGGCGACGTCGACCCCGTCGTGCGCGCCCTGCTCGACGAGGGCCACCAGGTCTTCGTCGAGGCCGCCCCCGAGCCCGTGCTCGCCGCCGGGATGCGGGAGATCGCGCACGCCGCCGCCGGGGACGCCGTCGTGGTGGCCGCCGCCGACACCGGGGCCGGCGGTTGGCTCCGGATGCTGACCGTCCTCGCCGGGCTGCACGTGCACGGCGTACCCCTGGACTGGACGGCGCTCCTGGACGCCCGCAGCGGCCCGCCGGTGGAGCTGCCGACCTACGCCTTCCAGCGCCAGCGGTACTGGCCGCAGGCGCCGGTGCCGACCGGCCCCGCCCCCGCCGCTCAGGACGAGGCGGACCGGCACTTCTGGGAGGCCGTGGAGCGGGCCGACCCGCAGGCGGTGGCCGCCGCGATGCGGATCGACGAGACGGCGGCCCGGTCCCTCGACCCCGCGCTGCCGCTGCTCTCCTCGTGGCGCCGACGCCGCCGCGACGAGTCCACCGTGGACTCGTGGCGGTACCGGGTGACCTGGAAGCCGGTGACCGTCACGTCGGAGGCCACCCTGTCCGGCGCCTGGCTGCTGCTGGTGCCGGCGGCCGGCGCCGCGCACCCCCTCGTCGACGGCGTCGCCCGGGCCCTCACCGAGGGCGGGGCCGAGGTCGTCCGGGTCGACGCGACCGAGACGGACCGGCAGGCGCTGGCCGACCGGCTGGCGCGTACCGGCGTCACCGGCGGATCCGTCGCCGGCGTGCTCTCCCTGCTCGGCCTGGACGACGCCGCCCACCCGACCCACCCGGTGGTGCCGGCCGGCCTCGCCGGCACGTACGCCCTGGTCCAGGCCCTCGGCGACGCCGGTGTCACCGCCCCGCTGTGGTGCGCCACCGCCGGCGCGGTCTCCACCGGCCGGGCCGATCCGCTCGACCACCCCCGGCAGGCGATGCTCTGGGGGCTCGGCCGGGTGGTCGCCCTGGAGCACCCGGACCGCTGGGGCGGCCTGGTGGACCTGCCCACCGCGCTGGACCCACGGGACCGGGCCCGGCTCGTGGCGGTGCTGGCCGGCGTCGACGCGGAGGACCAGCTGGCGCTGCGCCCCTCCGGGGTGTTCGCCCGGCGACTGGTCCGGGCCCGCACCGAGCGGGCCATGGCCGGCGACTGGCGGCCGGCGAGCGGCGCCGTCCTGGTGACCGGCGGCCTCGGGTCGATCGGGGCCCAGGTGGCGCGCTGGCTGGCCCGGGAGGGCGCCGGTGAGCTGGTGCTGACCGGCCGCCAGGGCCCCGCCACGCCCGGCGCGGACGAGCTGGCGACCGAGCTGCGCGCCGCCGGCGCCACGGTCACCGTGGCCGCCTGCGACGTCGCCGACCCCGACGCCCTGCGGGCCCTCGTCGAGCGGCTGGCCGGGCAGGGCACCCGCATCTCGGCCGTGTTCCACACCGCCGGGGTCGCCCACGCCGGACCGGTCGCGGCCACCGACGTGGCCGAACTCGCCGACGCCCTGCGCGCGAAGGTGGCCGGCGCGGTCAACCTCGACGCGGTGTGCGGCGACGAGCTGTCGGCGTTCGTGCTCTTCTCCTCCGGCGCGGGCGTCTGGGGCGGTGGGCACCAGGGCGGCTACGCCGCGGCCAACGCCTTCCTCGACGCGTTCGCCGAGGACCGGCGACGGCGCGGCCGGCCGGCCACCGCCATCGCCTGGGGCGCCTGGGACGGCGGCGGCATGGTCGACGCCGAGGGCGCCGCCGACCAGATGTTCCGCTCGGGCGTGCGGGCCATGCGTCCCGACCTCGCGGTCTCCGTCCTGGCCGAGGCGCTCGACCACGGCGAGACCACGCTCACCGTGGCGGACATCGCCTGGGACCGGTTCCTGCAGACCTACACGTTGGCCCGCCCCCGGCCGCTGATCGCCGACGTCCCCGAGGTGGCCCGGCTGCTCGCCGCCGGGCAGCGGGACGCCGACGCGCCCGACGCGGCCTCGCCGCTGCGCGGCCGGCTGGCCGGCCTAGCCGGAGCGGAGCGACGCCGGGTCCTGCTCGACCTCGTACGGGTCCACGCGGCAGCGGTGCTGCGGCTGTCCTCGCCGCAGGCGCTGGCGGCGGACCGGTCGTTCCGGGAGATCGGCTTCGACTCGCTCAGCGCCGTCGAGATGCGCAACCGGCTCGCCGAGGCGGTGGGGCTGACCCTGCCGGCGACCCTGGTGTTCGACCGCCCGACGCCCGACGCCCTCGCCGACCACCTGGCCGCCCGGCTCACCGGTGACGACGCCCCGGCGACCGCGCCCGTGCGGGCCGCCACCGCGCTGGACGAGCCGATCGCCATCGTCTCGATGAGCTGCCGGTACCCCGGCGGCGTCGCCGGCCCCGAGGACCTCTGGCGACTGGTCGCCGAGGGGCGGGACGGGATCGCGGAGTTCCCGACCGACCGGGGCTGGGACCTGGCGGCGATCTACGACCCCGATCCCGACCGCCCCGGCACCTCGTACGTCCGGGAGGGCGGCTTCCTCACCGACGCCGCCGGCTTCGACGCCGCCCTGTTCGGCATCTCCCCGCGCGAGGCGATGGTGATGGACCCGCAGCAGCGGGTGCTGCTGGAGAGCGCCTGGGAGCTGTTCGAGCGCGCCGGCACCGCGCCGGCCGACATGCGCGAGACCAACACCGGCGTCTTCGTCGGCACGAACGGGCAGGACTACGCGACGCTCCTGATGGCGGCCCGGGTCGAGACCGAGGGCTACCAGGCCACCGGCAACGTCGCCGCCGTCATCAGCGGCCGGCTGGCCTACCACTTCGGGTTGCAGGGCCCCGCCGTCAGCGTCGACACCGCCTGCTCGTCGTCGCTGGTGGCGCTGCACCTGGCCTGCCAGTCCCTGCGCCAGGGCGAGTGCGACGTCGCGGTCGCCGGCGGCGTGACGGTGATGGCCACCCCCGGGCCGTTCCTGGAGTTCGCCCGGCAGCGGGGGCTCGCCCTCGACGGCCGGTGCAAGTCGTTCGCCGGGGCCGCCGACGGCACCGGCTGGGGCGAGGGCGTGGGCCTGCTGATGTTGCAGCGGCTCTCGGACGCCCAGCGCGACGGCCGGCGCATCCTGGCCGTCGTCCGCGGCTCGGCGATGAACCAGGACGGCGCCAGCAACGGCCTCACCGCGCCCAACGGGCCCGCCCAGGAGCGGGTGATCACCCAGGCGCTGGCCAACGCGCGGCTGACCGCCGCCGACGTGGACGCCGTCGACGGGCACGGCACCGGCACCCGGCTCGGCGACCCGATCGAGGCGCAGGCGCTGCTCGCCACGTACGGGCGGAACCGGCCCGCCGACCGGCCGCTCTGGCTCGGCTCGGTCAAGTCGAACATCGGCCACACCCAGGCCGCCGCCGGCGTCTCCGGCGTGATCAAGATGGTGCTGGCGCTCCAGCACGACCTGTTGCCGCCCACCCTGCACGTGGACGAGCCCTCGCCGCACGTGGACTGGTCGGCGGGCGCGGTCGCGCTGCTGACCGAGGCGCAGCCGTGGCCGGAGGTGGACCGGCCGCGCCGGGCCGGCGTGTCGTCGTTCGGGGTCAGCGGCACCAACGTGCACGTCATCCTCGAACAGGCACCCGCCGCCGCGCCGGCCGACACCGGCACGCCCCGGCCGGCCGGCGGGCCGCCGGTGCTGCCCTGGGTCGTCTCGGCCGACACCGCCGACAGCCTCCGGGCCCAGGCGGCGCGGCTGGCCGACTGGCTGCCGCACACCGGCACGCCCGCCGCCGACGTGGCCCGGGGCCTGGCCACCGGACGCTCCCCGCTGCGGCACCGCGCGGTGCTGCTCGCCGCGGACGCCGACGCCGCCCTCGCCGGGCTGCGGGCGCTCGCCGCCGGGCAGGACCACCCCGGACTCATCCGGGGCGTCGCCGAACCCGGGGGCGCGCTCGCGGCGCTCTTCTCCGGCCAGGGCGCCCAGCACGCCGGGATGGGCCGCCGGCTGTACGAGACGTTCCCGCTCTTCGCCGCGGCCGTCGACGAGGCGTGCCAGCACCTGGACGCGTACCTGCCGCGACCGCTGCGTCCGGTGCTGTTCGCCGAGCCCGGCACCGCCGAGGCCGACCTGCTCGACCAGACGGTCTTCACCCAGGCCGGGCTCTTCGCCGTCGAGGTGGCGCTGTTCCGGCTGCTGGAGCACTGGGGGATCCGGCCCGACTTCGTGGCCGGCCACTCGGTGGGGGAGATCAGCGCGGCCCACGTGGCCGGGGTGCTGTCCCTGGCCGACGCCTGCGCGCTCGTCGGCAACCGGGGCCGGCTGATGCAGGCCCTGCCCGCCGGCGGCGGGATGCTCGCCGTCGCCGCACCCGAGGTCGACGTGCTGCGGGCGCTGACCGACACGCGGGGCCGGGTCGCCGTCGCCGCCGTGAACGGGCCGACGGCCGTCGTCGTCGCCGGCGCGGAGGACGCGCTGACCGACCTGGCGGCCCACTTCGCCGGCCTCGGGGTGCGCACGAAGCGGCTGCGGGTCAGCCACGCCTTCCACAGCCCGCTGATGGAGCCGATGCTCGCCGACTTCGCGGCCGTGGCGGCGACCCTGGAGTACGCCCCGCCGACGGTGCCGCTGGTGTCGAACCTGACCGGCGCGGTCGTCGACGCCGAGCAGCTCTGCACCCCCGACTACTGGGTCCGGCACGTGCGCGAGGCGGTCCGCTTCGCCGACACCGTCACCCACCTGCACGCCAACGGGGTGACCCGGTTCCTGGAGATCGGGCCGGACACCGTGCTGACCGCCCTGACCGCCGACGCGCTGCCGGCGGACGCCCCGGTCACCGTGACCGGCGTGCAGCGGCCCGGCCAGGACGAGGTGGCCACCCTGCTGGGCGCGGTGGCGCGACTGCACTGCCAGGGCGTCGCCGTACGCTGGTCGCGGCTGCTGCCCGGCGCCGGCCCCGTGGACCTGCCCACGTACGCGTTCGCCCACCAGCGGTTCTGGCCGACCCTCGACGCCGCGGCGGGCACCCCCGCCGCCACCACCCACGACGACGTCGACTCGGCGTTCTGGCGGGCCGTGGCGTCGGGCGACGGCGACGCGCTCGCCGGCCAACTCGGCCTCGACGCGGACCGGCCGCTGCGGGAGCTGCTGCCGGACCTGGACCGGTGGCGACGCCAACAGCAGGAGGACACCCTCGCCGGCGGCTGGCGGTACCGGATCACCTGGCGTGCGCAGGCACTCGCGGCGGGCACCGTCGACGGCACCTGGGCCCTGGTCCACAGCGGCGCGGACCAGCCGGTCGTCGACCGGCTCGCCGAGCTCGTCACCGCCCGGGGCGGCACCGTGCGGCAGCTCGCCGTCGACCCGGCCACGACCGACCGGACGGCGCTCGCCGCGCAGCTCGCCGACGCCGCGCCGACCCGGATCGTGTCGCTGCTCGCTCTCGACGAGCGACCGCACCCCGAGCGGCCCGCCGTGCCCCTGGGGCTGACCGCGAACCTCGCCCTGGTGCAGGCGGTCACGGACGCCCTGCCGCCGGTGCCGCTGTGGCTGCTCACCCGGCAGGCCGTCGCCACCGCCGCCGACGACCCCGTCGCCCGCCCCGCCCAGGCCACCACGTGGGGCCTCGGCCTGGTGGCCGCGTTGGAGCACCCCCGGCACTGGGGCGGCCTGCTGGACCTGCCCGCGACCCTGACCCCGGCCGCCGCCGGGCACGTCCTGGCGGCGCTGACCGCCACCGGGCACGAGGACCAGCTCGCGGTGCGCGACTCCGGGACGTACCTGCGTCGGCTGGCCCGCACGCCCCGCGCCGAGACGCCGGCCGACTGGCGGTCGCCGGGCACCGTCCTGGTCACCGGCGGCACCGGCGCCGTCGGCCGGTACGCCGCCGGCTGGTTCGCCCGGCACGGCGCGCGGCGGCTGCTGCTGGTCAGCCGGCGCGGCGCGGCGGCCCCCGGGGCCGACGAGGCGGTGGCGGAACTGGCCGCGCTGGGCGCCCAGGCGCGGGTCCTGGCCTGCGACCTGGCCGACCGGGACGCGGTCGCGGAGCTCGTGCGCGGCCTGCGCGCCGACGGCGAGACCGTGCACGCGGTGGTGCACGCCGCCGGGGTGGGACGGCTCAACCCGGTCGCCGCCGTGACCGGGGAGGAACTCGCCGACGTCGTGTCCGGCAAGATCGCCGGCGCCCGGCACCTGGACGAGTTCCTCGACCCGGAAGCGCTCGACCTGGTCGTCCACTTCTCCTCCATCGCCGCCGTCTGGGGCGTCGGCGACCACGGCGCGTACGCGGCCGGGAACGCCTTCCTCGACGCCTGGGCGCAGTCCCGCCCGGCCGGGGGTCCCCGGCACCTCTCGGTGAACTGGGGACCGTGGGCCGGCGGCGGCATGGTGACCGACGCGCACGCGGCGGCGATGAGCCGGCGCGGGGTGTCCCTGCTGGGCCGGGAACCGGCGATGGCCGCCCTGCGCGCCGGCCTCGACGGAGACGACGCCGCCCTCACCGTCGCCGACATCGACTGGGACCGCTTCGCGCCGGTGTTCGCCTCCGCCCGGCCCCGGCCGCTGATCAGCGAGATCGCCGAGGTGGCCGCCCAGGCCGCGGCGGCACGGGCCGACGCCGAGGACGGCGACGAGGTCGCCGGCGAGCTGCGCAAGCGGCTCGGCGAGCTGTCGCAGGCCGAACAGGCGCGGCTGCTGGTGGACCTGATCCGCACCGCCGCGGGCGAGGTCATCGGGCACGACAGCCCGTACGCGGTGGAGGCCGGCCGGCCCTTCCGGGACCTCGGCTTCGACTCCCTGACGGCGGTGGAGCTGCGCGGCCGGCTGGCCCGGTCGACCGGCCTGAGCCTGCCCAGCTCGGTGGTGTTCGACTACCCGACGCCGCAGGCGTTGGCCGAACACCTCCGGGCCGAACTGCTCAGCGAGGCGTCGGTGGAGGCGCTGCCGACCCTCGCGGAGCTGGACCAGTTGGAGAGCGCCCTCGCGCTGCGCGACCCGGACGACATCGGCCGGGTGCGGATCACGATGCGGCTGCACAGCCTGCTCGAACGGCTCGGCACCGTCGAGGAACGCCGGGAGGAGACCGCCGAGGTGGCGGACCGGCTGCGGGTGGCCAGCAACCAGGAGCTGTTCGACCTCATCGACCAGGACCTCGGGCTCTCCTGAGCCGCCCGGGGACCTGTGGTGTCACGAGAAAGCGAGATGTCATGGCGGACGAAGAGCGGCTGCGCGAGTACCTGACGCGGGTCGTCGCCGAACTTCAGCAGACCCGCCAACGGCTGCGCGAGGTCACCGCCGAGGAGTCCGAGCCGGTGGCGATCGTGGCGATGAGCTGCCGCTACCCGGGCGGCATCACCTCGCCCGAACAGCTGTGGGAGTTCGTCTCGTCCGGCGGGGACGCCATCGGCGACTTCCCCACCGACCGGGGCTGGGACCTGGAGCGGCTCTACCACGCCGACCCGGACAACGCCGGCACCTCGTACACCACCTCCGGTGGGTTCCTGCACGACGCGGGGCAGTTCGACGCGGCGCTGTTCGGCATCTCGCCGCGCGAGGCGGTCGCCATGGACCCGCAGCAGCGGCTGCTGCTGGAGGTCACCTGGGAGCTGTTCGAGCGGGCCGGCATCGCCCCGCTGTCGCTGCGGGGCAGCCGCTCCGGCGTCTTCGTCGGCACCTCCGGCCAGGACTACGCCGCCGTGCTGCACCGGGCACCCGGCGTCGAGGGGTACGTGCTGACCGGCACCGCCGCCAGCGTCGTCTCCGGCCGGCTGGCGTACACGTTCGGGCTGGAGGGCCCCACGGTCACCGTGGACACCGCCTGCTCGTCGGCGTCGGTCGCCATCCACCTCGCCTGCCAGGCGCTGCGCCAGCGCGAGTGCGGCCTCGCCCTGGCCGGCGGGGCGACCGTGCTGGCCACCCCCGGCCCGTTCGTCGAGTTCTCCCGGCAGCGCGGCCTCGCCGCCGACGGCCGGTGCAAGTCGTTCGCCGCGTCCGCCGACGGCACCGGCTGGTCCGAGGGCGTCGGCATGCTGCTGCTGGAACGGCTCAGCGACGCCCGCCGCAACGGCCATCCCGTCGTCGGGATCATCCGCAGCTCCGCGGTCAACCAGGACGGGGCGTCCAACGGGCTCACCGCCCCCAACGGCCCGTCCCAACAGCGGGTCATCCGGCAGGCCCTGGCCGGTGCGAGGCTCACCCCCGACCTGGTCGACGTGGTGGAGGCGCACGGCACGGGCACCACCCTCGGCGACCCGATCGAGGCCCAGGCCCTGCTCGCCACGTACGGCCGGGAGCGCGGCGACGCCGCGCCGCTGCTGCTCGGCTCGATCAAGTCGAACATCGGCCACACCCAGGCCGCCGCCGGCATCGCGGGGGTGATCAAGATGGTGCAGGCGATGCGGCACGGGATCGTGCCGGCCACCCTGCACGTCGACGAGCCCACCCCGCACGTGGACTGGGCCGCTGGCGCGGTCACCCTGGTCACCGAGGCCACGCCGTGGCCGGCCGTGGACCGGCCCCGCCGGGCCGCCGTGTCCTCCTTCGGCATGAGCGGCACCAACACCCACCTCATCCTCGAACAGCCCGAGCCGGCCCGCGCCGAGGCCGCCCGGCCCGAACCGCCCGCGCCCGTACCGGTGCTGCTCACCGGCCGCACGCGCGCCGCGCTGCGCCGTCAGGCCGAGCGCTGGTCGCGGTACGTCGCCGACGACGCGGGCCTGCGTCCGGCCGACGTCGCCTGGACCTCGGTGGTCTCCCGCTCGCCCCTGGAACACCGGGCGGTCGTCCTCGCCGACGACTCCGACGGGCTGCTCGCCGCCCTGCACGCCCTCGCCGAGGATCGGCCCGCCCCCGGCCTGGTCACCGGCGCCGCCGCCGAACGCGGCGGGACCGCGTTCCTCTTCTCCGGCCAGGGCGCCCAGCGCGCCGGCGCGGGCCGGGAACTGTACGAGACGTACCCGGTCTTCGCCGAGGCGCTCGACGAGGTCTGCGCCCACCTCGACCACCGGCTGCCCCGGCCGCTGAAGCCGCTGCTGCACGCCGAGCCCGGCACCGCCGAGGCGGCGCTGCTCGACCAGACCGTCTTCACCCAGGCCGCGCTCTTCGCCGTCGAGGTGGCGCTGCACCGGCTGCTCGGCTCCTGGGGGCTGGCCCCCGACCTGGTCGCCGGGCACTCCGTCGGCGAGCTGACCGCCGCCCACGTGGCCGGCGTGCTGACCCTCGACGACGCGTGCGCCCTCGTCGCCGCCCGGGGCCGGCTCATGCAGGCCCTGCCCGACGGTGGCGCGATGCTCGCCGTCGCCGCCGACGAGGCCCGGGTCGCCGAGTCCATCGCCCACCTGACCGACCGGGTCGCCCTCGCGGCCGTCAACGGGCCCGGCGCCGTCGTCGTCTCCGGCGACGGCGCGGCCATCGACGACCTGGCCGAACTCTGGGCCGGCCGGGGGGTGAAGGTGCGGCGGCTGCGGGTCAGCCACGCCTTCCACAGCCCGCTGATGGAGCCGATGCTCGCCGAGTTCGCCGCCGTCGCCGCCGGCCTCGACCTGCGCGCCCCCACCCTGCCGGTGGTGTCCAACCTGACCGGCGAGCTGGCCGACCCGGCGCAGCTCACCGACCCCGGGTACTGGGTGCGCCACGTCCGGGAGGCGGTCCGCTTCGCCGACGGCGTACGCACCCTGCGCGCCCACGGCGTCGGCACCTTCGTGGAGGTCGGCCCCGACGCCGTCCTCACCGCCAGCATCCAGGAGACCCTCGCCGGGACCGAGGCCGCCGACGCCGCGCCCGCCGTGGTGGTGCCGGTGCTGCGCCGGGACCGCCCGGACCGCCGCGCCCTGCTCGCCGCCCTCGCCCAGCTCCACGTCGCCGGCACGCCGGTGCGCTGGGCGGACCTCTTCGCCGACCGGCCCGGCCGGCTCGTCGGCCTGCCCACGTACCCGTTCGAGCGGCAGCACTACTGGGTGCCGGCCGAGGCGCCCGCCGACGACACCACCGCCGGTGGAGCCGACGCGTTGGACCGGCGGTTCTGGTCGGCCGTCGAACGCGCCGACCTCGACGCGCTGCGGGACACCCTCGCCGTCACCGACTCCGCCGCCGCCGAGTCGCTGCGTACCCTGCTGCCCGTCCTCGCCGACTGGCGGCGGCAGCGGCAGGAGCACTCGGTGCTCGACGGCTGGCGGTACCGGGCCGACTGGCAGGTGACCGGCGAACCCGCTGCGGCCCGGCTGACCGGCACCTGGCTGCTGGCGCTGCCCGCCGGCGGCGCCGACGACCCGGCGGTGCAGACCGTCCGGGCAGCGTTGACCGCTGCCGGCGCGGACGTGCTGGCGCTGGGCGTCGAGCCGGACGCCGACCGGGCCGACCTCGCGGCGTCCCTCGCCGGCACCGACCCCGCCGGCGTGGTCTCCCTGCTCGCCGGGGAGCCGCCGGTCGCCGACGGCACCGTCCTGCCCGGCCTGGCCGCCACCCTCGCGCTCGTGCAGGCGCTCGGCGACGCCGGGCTGGACGCGCCGCTGTGGCTGGTCACCCGGGGCGCGGTCGCCGCCACCTCGTACGACCGGCTCACCGACCCGGCCCAGGCCGCGATCTGGGGCCTCGGCCGGGTGGTCGGCGTCGAGGCCCCGCACCGCTGGGGCGGCCTGGTCGACCTGCCGCCGGACCCCGACGACCGGAGCGCCACCCGGCTCGCCGCGATCCTCACCGGATCGACCGGCGAGGACCAGCTCGCGGTACGCGGCCCCGGCGTCTTCGTCCGCCGCCTGGTCCGCGCACCCCTCGGCGACCGCCCGCCGGCGCGCCGGTTCACGCCCACCGGCACCGCCCTGGTCACCGGCGGCACCGGCGGGTTGGGCGCCCGCGCCGCCCGCTGGCTCGCCGCCGCCGGAGCCGAGCACGTCGTGCTGGTCAGCCGGCGCGGACCGGACGCCCCGGGCGCCGCCGAGCTGGAGGCCGAGCTGACCGGCCTCGGGGCCCGGGTCACCGTCGCCGCCTGCGACATCGCCGACCGGGCCGCCCTCGCCGACCTGCTCGACCGGGTCGAGGCCGACGGCCCGCCGGTGCGCACCGTCGTGCACACCGCCGGCATCGCGCAGGCCACCCCGCTGGCGGAGGTCACCCCCGCCGAGCTGGCCGAGGTCACCGTCGGCAAGACCGCCGGCGCCGCCCACCTCGCCGACCTCCTCGCCGACCGGGACCTGGACGCCTTCGTCGTCTACTCGTCCATCGCCGCCACCTGGGGCAGCGGCGGGCAGGTCGGCTACGCGGCCGGCAACGCCTACCTGGACGCGCTGGTGCAGCGGCGGCGGGCCGACGGCCGGGCCGGCACCGCCATCGCCTGGGGGCCCTGGTCCGACGGCGGCATGCACGCGGCGGACGCCGAGCGGAACCTGCGCCGCCGGGGCCTGCCCGCCATGGACCCGAGCGTGGCCATGAACGCGTTGCGGCAGGCCCTCGACCACGACGACGTCACCGTGACGGTGGCCGACGTGGACTGGTCCCGGTTCACCCCCGCGTACGCCTCCGCCCGCCGCCGGCCGCTGCTGGAGGGCGTACCGGAGGCGCGGGCCGCCCTGGACGGCGGCGTCGCGGTCGACGACGGCGACGAGGGCCCGGCGGCGACCCTGCGCCGGCGCCTCGCCGGGCTGGCCCCGGCCCGGCGGGAGGAGGCCGTCGCCGACCTGGTCCGGGAACTCGCCGCCGACGTGCTCGGCCACGACGGCGGGGCCGCGGCCATCCCGGCGACCACCGCGTTCCGTGACCTCGGCTTCGACTCGCTGACCGCCGTGGAGCTGCGCAACCGGCTCGTCGCCGCCACCGGGCAGGCGCTGCCCACCACCCTGGTCTTCGACCACCCCACCCCGGTCGTGCTGGCCCGGCTCCTGCTCGCCGGCCTCTTCGGCGCCGACGCCGGGCCGGCCCCCGTCGCCGCCCCGGCCGCCGTCGACGACGACGAGCCGGTGGCGATCGTCGCCATGGCCTGCCGCTACCCCGGCGGCGTCGACGACCCTGAGCAACTGTGGCGGCTGGTCGCCGACGGCGTCGACGCCATCGGCGACTTCCCGACCGACCGGGGCTGGGACCTCGACCGGCTCTACGACCCCGACCCGGCCAACCCCGGCACCACCTACGCCGACAAGGGCGGCTTCCTGCACGGGGCGGCGGAGTTCGACCCGGGCTTCTTCGGGATCTCGCCCCGCGAGGCGGCGGCGATGGACCCGCAGCAGCGGTTGCTGCTGGAGGTCTCGTGGGAGGCGGTCGAGCGGGCAGGGGTTGAGCCTGGGGTCCTACGGGGTTCGCGAACAGGGGTGTTCGTGGGCACGAATGGTCAGGACTATGGGGCCCTGCTGATGGCTGCGGGGGAGCAGGCCGAAGGGTTCGGGGCCACGGGCAACGCCGCCAGTGTGGTGTCGGGTCGGGTGGCGTACGCGTTGGGGTTGGAGGGGCCGGCGGTGTCGGTGGACACGGCGTGTTCGTCGTCGCTCGTGGCGTTGCACCTGGCGGTGCAGTCGCTGCGGCGCGGCGAGTGCGACCTGGCCCTCGCCGGCGGCGTCACGGTCATGGCCACCCCCGGCACCTTCTTCGAGTTCTCCCGGCAGCGCGGCCTGGCCGCCGACGGCCGGTGCAAGGCGTTCGCGGCCGCTGCCGACGGCACGGGCTGGGGCGAGGGCGTCGGCGTGCTGCTGGTCGAGCGGCTTTCCGACGCGCGGCGCAACGGGCACCGGGTCCTCGCGGTCGTACGCGGCTCGGCGGTCAACCAGGACGGCGCGTCGAACGGCCTGACGGCGCCGAACGGTCCATCGCAGCAGCGGGTGATCCGGCAGGCCCTCGCGGGCGCCCGGCTCACCACCGCCGACGTGGACGTGGTCGAGGCGCACGGCACGGGCACCACGCTGGGCGACCCGATCGAGGCGCAGGCCCTGCTCGCCACGTACGGGCAGGACCGTGCGGGGCACGAGCCGCTGCTGCTCGGCTCGATCAAGTCGAACATCGGGCACACCCAGGCCGCCTCGGGCGTGGCGGGTGTGATCAAGATGGTGCTGGCGATGCGGGAGGGCGTGGTCCCGGCGACGTTGCACGTGGACGAGCCGTCCCCGCACATCGACTGGACCTCCGGCGCGGTGGAACTGGCGACGGAGTCGCGGCCGTGGCCGGCGGTGGAGCGGCCGCGTCGGGCGGCGGTGTCGTCGTTCGGCATGTCCGGCACGAACGCCCACGTGATCATCGAGCAGGCCGACGAGGCGGCGGCTGCGGCCGAGCCGGGCCCGGGGCTGGTGGCGTCGGACGTCGTGGTGTGGCCGGTGTCGGCGCGGTCGAAGGCGGCCCTGGCCGGTCAGGCGGCCCGGCTCGCGGAGTTCGTGCGCGGGCGCGGCGAGGTCGATCCGGCGGCGGTGGGCTGGTCCCTCGCCACCACCCGGTCGGTGTTCGACCAGCGGGCCGCCGTGGTCGGGCCGACCGTCGAGGACCTGCTGGCGGGGCTCGATGCCCTGACGTCCGGCTCGCCGGCCGGCAACGTCGTCGCCGGCACGGCCTCGCCGCACGGTGCGGGCCCGGTGTTCGTGTTCCCGGGGCAGGGTGCGCAGTCGGCGCGGATGGCCGCCGGCCTGGTGGGTCGGACGCCGGTGTTCGACGCGCGGCTGGCCGAGTGCCAGCGGGCCCTGGCCCCGTATCTGGACGTCGACGTGGTGTCGGTGTTGACGGGTGAGGACGAGTCGTGGTTGGCGCGGGTCGAGGTCGTGCAGCCGGTGCTGTGGGCCGTCGGCATGGCCCTGGCGGCGGTGTGGCAGCACGCGGGTGTCACCCCGGCTGCGGTAATCGGTCACTCGCAGGGCGAGATCGGCGCCGCGTGTGTGGCCGGCATCCTGTCCCTGGAGGACGCGGCGAAGGCCGTGGCGTTGCGCTCGCGTGCCCTGACGGTGCTGCGGGGCACCGGGACTATGGCGTCGGTGGACCTGTCCGCCGATGCCGTTGCCGAGCGTCTCGGGGAGTTCCCGGGCGTGGGTGTCGCGGCGGTGAACGGTCCGTCGACGGTGGTGGTGTCGGGTCCGCCGCAGCCGGTCGCGGACCTGGTGGAGGCGTGCCAGGCCGAGGGTGTGCGGGCGCGGTTGATCCCGGTGGACTACGCGTCGCACTCGGCGGCCGTGCAGGAGGTCGCCGAGCGGTTGCGCGCCGACCTGGCCGACGTGACCCCGCAGCCGGGACACACCCGGCTCGTCTCGACGTTGACCGGGGACTGGGTCGACCCGTCCTCGATGACGGCGGACTACTGGTACGAGAACCTGCGGCAGACCGTGCGGTTCGACGCCGCCGTGCGGGTGGCCGTCGAAGCGGGTCACACGACGTTTGTGGAGGTCAGCCCGCATCCGGTGTTGACGATGCCGGTGACGGCGATCCTCGACGACGCCGGCGCCAGCGGGTACACCCTCGGCAGCCTGCGCCGTGGTGACGACGACGCGGCGCGGCTGCTGACGAACCTCGCCACCGCCCACGCGATCGGCCTGCCCGTCGACCTGACGGCCGTGCTGGCCCCGACCGACACCGTCGCCCTGCCCACGTACGCCTTCGAGCGGGGACGCTTCTGGCTGGAGGCGCCCGCGCACCGGGTGCGCGACGTCGGCTCCGCCGGCCTCCAGGACACCGACCACCCGCTGCTCAGCGCGGCCGTACCGGTCGCCGACGACCGGACGGTGGTGCTGACCGGGCGGCTGTCGGTGCGTACCCACCCGTGGCTGGCCGACCACGCCGTCGGCGGGGCGGTGATCGTCCCGGGCACCGGCCTCGTCGACATGGTGGTCCGGGCCGGCGACGAGGTCGACGCGGGCCAGGTGGGCGACCTGACCCTGATCAACCCGCTGGTGCTCGCGCCGGCCGGCGCGGTGCAGGTGCAGGTGCGCGTGGGCCCGCCCGGCGACACCGGCGAGCGGACCGTCACCGTGCACTCCCGCCCCGAGGAGAACGCCGACGCCGAGTGGACCCGGCACGCCGAGGGCCTGCTGCTGCCGCACCTGCCCGCTTCGACGGTCGTACCGGGGCAGTGGCCGCCGGCCGACGCCGTCGAGGTCGACGCCGACCTGGACGCCTGGTACGCGGAGATGGCCGAGGGCGGTCTCGGCTACGGCCCCGCCTTCCGTGGCCTGCGCCGGGTGTGGCGCGGCGACGACGAGGTCTACGCCGAGGTGGCCCTTCCCGAGGAGGCGGCCACCGACGCGTCCCGGTTCGGGCTGCACCCGGCCCTGTTCGACGCGGCCCTCCAGGCCAGCGGGATCACCGCCCTGCTCGGCGACCCGGCGGAGACCTCCGGTGCGGGCTGGATGCCGTTCGCCTTCCGCTCGGTGGCCCTGCACGCCCACGGCGCCACCCGGCTGCGGGTACGGCTGCGGTCGCTCGGCCCGGACACGGTCGCCGTCACGCTCGCCGACACCGCCGGGCAGCCGGTCGCCACCGTCGGGTCGCTGACCTTCCGCCCGGTCGCCGCGGGCCGGGCCGACGAGGCCGCCGCCCTGCGCCGCACCTCGGTGTTCCACCTGGACTGGGCGCCGCTGCCGAGCACCGACGCGGTGGCGGGGGACGCCCGCTGGGCGCTGCTCGGCGACGACAGCCTCGGCCTCGCCGGGGCGCTCACCGCCGCCGGGCACCCGACGCGGGTCCACGCCGACCTGGCGGCGCTGGTCGCGGCGATCGAGGAGTCCGGGGACGTACCCGATGTGGTGCTGGACCTGCGCTCCGGCGCGGAGCCGGACCCGGATCGGGCCGGCGCGGCCGCGCACGACGCGGCCCGCGCCGCGCTCGCGCTGGTGCAGCAGTGGTTGGGCGAGCCCCGGCTGGAGCGGTCCCGGCTGGTCCTGCACACCCGGGGCGCGGTCGGCGCCGCTCCCGGCGAGGCCCCGCGCGACCTGGCCCGGGCGAGCCTGTGGGGGCTGGTGCGCTCCGCGCAGTCCGAGCACCCCGGCCGGTTCACGCTGCTCGACACCGACGACGCCGCCGCCTCCCTGGCGGCCGTCCCGGCGGCCGTCGCCTCCGGCGAGCCGCAGCTCGCGGTCCGCGACGGCGCGCCGCTGGTGCCCCGGCTGGCCCGGGCGCGCGACACCGGAGTGCTGGCGCCGCCGGCCGACGAGGTGCCGTGGCGCCTCGACGTCACCGAGCAGGGCACGCTGGAGAACCTGGCCCTGCTGCCCGCCCCCGAGGTGGCCGGGGACCTGCCGGCCGGCCACGTCCTGGTCGCGATGCGCGCCTCCGGGGTGAACTTCCGGGACGTGGTGCTGGCCCTCGGCATGGTGCCCGACCAGGAGGTGCTGGGCAACGAGGGCGCGGGCGTGGTGCTCGGCGTGGGAGCGGGGGTCACCGACCTCGCCCCCGGCGACCGGGTGATGGGCATCTTCTCCGGCTCGTTCTCCTCCGCCGCCGTCACCGACCGCAGGCTGCTCACCCGCATCCCCGACGGCTGGTCGTACACCGACGCCGCCGCCGTGCCCGTGGTCTTCCTGACCGCCTGGTACGGCCTGGTGGAACTGGCCCGGCTACGCGCCGGGGAGTCCGCGCTCATCCACGCGGCGGCCGGCGGCGTCGGTATGGCCGCCGTGCAGATCGCCCGCCACCTCGGCGCGGAGGTCTACGGCACGGCCAGCCCCGGCAAGTGGCCGGCGCTGCGCGCCACCGGCTTCGACGACGCGCACCTCGCCTCCTCCCGCAGCCTCGACTTCGTCGAGGAGTTCTCCCGCCGCACCGGCGGGCGGGGCGTCGACGTGGTGCTCAACGCGCTCAGCGGCGAGTTCGTGGACGCGTCGCTGGGGCTGCTCGCCGACGGCGGCCGGTTCGTCGAGATGGGCAAGACCGACAAGCGGGACCCGCGGCGCGTCGCCGCCGAGCACCCGGGTGTCAGCTACCAGGTCTTCGACCTCATCGAGGCCGGCCAGGACAGGATCGCGGCGATGCTGGGCGAGCTGATGGCGCTCTTCGCCAGCGGGGCGCTGCGGCCGCTGCCCCGGCGTACGTGGGACGTCCGGCGCGCCCCCGAGGCGTTCCGCTTCCTCAGCCAGGCCCGGCACGTCGGCAAGCTCGCCCTGAGCATCCCGCAGGTGCCCCGCCTCGACGGCACGGTCCTGGTCTCCGGGGCGACCGGCACCCTCGGCGCGCTGCTCTGCCGGCACCTGGTCACCGCGCACGACGCCCGGCAGCTGCTCCTGGTCAGCCGGCGCGGCCCGGACGCGGAGGGCGCCGACGAGCTGCTCGCCGACCTCAAGGCGCTCGGCGCGGACGTGTCGATCGTCGCCGCCGACCTGGCCGACCCGGACGCCGTGGCGGACGTGCTGTCCATGGTGGACCGGCGGCGTCCGCTGCGCGCGGTCGTGCACGCCGCCGGCGTCCTCGACGACGCCACCGTCGAGTCGCTCACCCCGGACCGCCTCGACGCGGTGCTGCGGCCCAAGGTCGACGTGGCCTGGAACCTGCACCGGGCCACCCTCGGGCACGAGCTGACGGCGTTCGTGCTCTTCTCCGCCGCCGCCGGCGTGTTCGGCGGCCCCGGCCAGGGCAACTACGCCGCCGGCAACGCCTTCCTCGACGCCCTCGCCGAACACCGGCGGGCCCTCGGCCTGCCGGCGGTATCGCTGGCCTGGGGCCGCTGGGCCCAGGCCAGCGGCATGACGGGGCACCTCGACTCGGCCGACATCCGCCGGCTCGACCGGGGCGGCATGGCCGCGCTGTCGAACGACGAGGGCCTCGCCCTGTTCGACGCGGCCTGGCGCTCGGAGCGGGCGACGCTGATGCCCGCCAAGATCATCACTGGGGTGGCCGCGCCGGGGACGCCGGTCCACCCGCTGCTGGCGAACCTGGTCCGCCCCGCCGGCCGCCGGGCCGCGGCCGGCGAGGCGCCCGACGGGCAGGCGTACGCCGAGACGCTGCGCGGCCTGCCCGACGACAAGCGGGTCCGCGTCCTGCGCGACCTGGTCCTGTCGCACGTGGCGGTCGTCCTCGGCCACGGCGACCCGGCCGGCATCGAGCCGACCCGCGCGTTCCGGGAACTCGGCTTCGACTCGCTCACCGCGGTCGAGCTGCGCAACCGGCTCGGCGCGGCCACCGGGCTGCGGCTGCCGGCGACGCTGGTCTTCGACAACCCGACGCCCGCGGCGCTCGCCGCC
Organism: Micromonospora sp. URMC 107; assembly: GCF_051386315.1. NCBI lineage: Bacteria > Bacillati > Actinomycetota > Actinomycetes > Micromonosporales > Micromonosporaceae > Micromonospora > Micromonospora sp. URMC 107. The sequence goes on along the minus strand of NZ_JBPQTK010000002.1, from coordinate 78,697 downwards.
CACCTGGCCGGCCAGTTCGCCCCGGCGACCCCGGCGGGCGGGACGTCGACGGCGGGCCGGGAGCTCGACCGGCTGGAGGCGGCGCTCGTCGGGCTCGACCCGACCGACGACGAGTTCCGCCGCATCACCGACCGGCTGCACGGCCTGCTGGACCGGCTGACCGAGCGGCAGGCGGACGCGGACGGCGACGACGACCTGGAGTCGGCCACCGCCGAGAACATCTTCGACCTGATCGACCGCGAGCTGGAGACGTCGTGACCACCAGCCGCAACGACATCGGCATGCCGAGTGAGGTAGGTCCACGGTGAGCAACGAGGACGAGAAGTACGTCGAGTACCTGAAGCGTACGACCTCGGAGCTGCGGCGTACCCGGCGGCGGCTGCGCGAGCTGGAGACCCGGGACTCCGAGCCCATCGCCATCGTGGCGATGAGCTGCCGCTACCCGGGCGGGGTCGACAGCCCCGAGGCGCTGTGGCAACTCGTCCGCGACGGCGGCGACGGCATCGGGCCGTTCCCCGCCGACCGGGGCTGGGACCTGGACCGCCTCTTCCACCCCGACCCCGACCACCCGGGCACCAGCTACGTGACCGAGGGCGGCTTCGTCTACTCCGCCGCCGACTTCGACGCCGACCTGTTCGGCATCTCGCCCCGCGAGGCCGTCGCCATGGACCCGCAGCAGCGGCTGCTGCTGGAGACCTCCTGGGAGGCGTTCGAGCGGGCCGGGCTGCCGCTGCCGGCGGTCCGGGGCAGCCGCACCGGCGTCTTCGTCGGGGCGTCCTCGCACGGCTACGACGGCATGATGGCGCAGGCCGAGAACGGCGAGGGGCACCTGCTCACCGGCAACGCCACCAGCGTCATCTCCGGGCGCGTCGCGTACACCCTCGGGCTGGAGGGGCCGGCGGTCACCGTCGACACCGCCTGCTCGTCCTCGCTGGTCGCCATCCACCTGGCCGCGCAGGCCCTGCGCAACGGCGACTGCGAGCTGGCGCTGGCCGGCGGCGTGACGGTGATGCCCACCCCGGCGGTCTTCGTCGGCTTCAGCCGGCAGCGCGGCCTCGCCGCCGACGGCCGGTGCAAGGCGTTCGCCGCCGGCGCGGACGGCACCTCCTGGTCCGAGGGCGTCGGCATGCTGCTGCTCACCCGGCTCTCCGACGCGCAGCGGCACGGATACCCGGTGCTCGCCGTGGTGCGGGGCAGCGCGGTGAACCAGGACGGCGCGTCCAACGGGCTCAGCGCCCCGCACGGCCCGTCGCAGGTCCGCGTCATCCGCCAGGCCCTGGCCAACGCCCGGCTCACGCCCGAGCAGGTGGACGTGGTGGAGGCGCACGGCACGGGCACCCGGCTCGGCGACCCGATCGAGGCGCAGGCGCTGCTGGCCACGTACGGGCAGGACCGGGGCGACTCCGCGCCGCTGCTGCTCGGGTCGGTCAAGTCGAACATCGGCCACACCCAGGCCGCCGCCGGCGTGGCCGGCGTGATCAAGATGGTGATGGCGATGCGGCAGGGCGTCGTGCCGCCGACCCTGCACGTCGACGAGCCGTCCCCGCACATCGACTGGACCGCCGGGGCGGTCACCCTCGCCACCGCCGCCACCCCGTGGCCCGCCGTGGACCGGCCGCGCCGGGGCGCGGTGTCGTCGTTCGGGGTGTCCGGCACCAACGCGCACACCATCATCGAGCAGGCCCCGGCCGAGGTCGAGGCCGAGGCCGGGCCGACCGCGCCGACGGAGCGCCCGGTGGCCCCCGTGCTGCTCTCCGCCCGCTCCGACGCCGCCCTCGCCGCGCAGGCCGGCCGCTGGGCCGCCCGGTTCGCCGCCGACGACACCCTGCGCCCGCTCGACGTGGCGTTCTCGTCGGTCACCTCCCGCTCCACCCTGGACCGCCGCGCCGTGGTCGCGGCGACCGGCCGCGACGACCTGCTCGCCGGGCTGCGCGCCCTCGCCGCCGGGGAACCGGCCGGCACCGTCGTCGCCGGCGCCGGCTCGCCGCGCGGTCAGCTCGCGATCCTCTTCTCCGGCCAGGGCGCGCAGCGCGCCGGCATGGGCCGGGAGCTGTACGCGGAGTTCCCCGTCTTCGCCGCCGCCCTCGACGAGGTGTGCGGACACCTGGACCGGGCCCTGCCGCGCCCCCTGCGCGAGGTGCTCTTCGCCGCCGAGGGCACCCCCGAGGCCGAGCTGCTGGGCGAGACGGTGTTCACGCAGGCCGGGCTGTTCGCCGTCGAGGTGGCGCTGTTCCGGCTGGTGGAGTCGTTCGGGATCGTCCCCGACCTGGTGGCCGGCCACTCGATCGGCGAGGTCACGGCCGCGTACGTGGCCGGGGTGCTGTCCCTGGAGCACGCCGCCGCGTTGGTGGCGGCGCGGGGGCGGCTGATGCAGGCGCTGCCGGCCGGCGGCGGGATGCTCGCCGTCGCGGCCACCGAGGCCGACGTCCTCGCCACGCTGGACGGGCTCGCCAACCGGGCGGGGATCGCGGCCGTGAACGGGCCGTCGGCGGTCGTCGTCTCCGGCGCCGTCGAGGCCCTGGACGAGGTGGAGCGCGTCTGGCGGGAGCGCGGGGTGCGCACGCGCCGGCTGGCGGTCAGCCACGCGTTCCACAGCCCGCTGATGGAGCCGATGCTCGCGAGGTTCCGCGCGGTGCTCGGCAAGCTGACCTTCGCCGCGCCGTCGCTGCCGGTGGTGTCGAACGTGACCGGGGCGCTCGCCGACGCCGAGGAGATCCGTACGGTCGACTACTGGGTGCGGCACGTGCGGGAGGCCGTCCGGTACGCCGACGGGGTGGCCGCGTTGCGGGCCGCCGGGGTGGACACGTTCCTGGAGGTCGGGCCGCAGAGTGTGCTGACCGCGATGGCGGCCGACGTCCTGCCCGGCGACGACGCGGTGCTGGCCGTCGCCGTGCAGCGCAAGGACCGGCCGGAGGCGCAGGGGCTGTTGGCCGGGCTGGCCGAGCTGCACGTGCACGGGGTGGCGGTGGACTGGCGGCCGTGGTTCGCCGACACCGGCGCCCGGCGGGTGGACCTGCCCACGTACGCCTTCCAGCACCAGCGCTACTGGCCCGAGGTCGGCGGCACCGCCGGACCGACCGCGCCGGCCGACACCGCCGAGGGGGACTTCTGGGCGGCGGTGGAGCGCGGCGACCTGACCGGGGTCGCCGCCCACCTGGCCGTGCAGGACGACCCCGCGGCGGTCGAGGCCCTCGCCCCGGCCGTGCCGGTGCTGTCGTCGTGGCGGCGCGCCCGGCACCGCGACGCCGTGGTGGACGGCTGGGCGTACCGGGTCGACTGGGAGCCGGTCCGTCCCGCCGCCGCGCCGGCGCTGACCGGCCGCTGGCTGGTCGTCACCGCCGACGCCGACGACGCCGGGGTGGCCGCGACGCTGACCGGCGCGGGCGCCCACGTCGACGCCCTCGCCGTCGCCCCGGGCGTCGGCCGGGCGGAGCTGGCCGAACTGCTGCGCGACCACGGCGACCAGGGCTGGACCGGGGTGCTCTGCGTGCTGCCCGCACCCGATCGGGCGCTGCCGGACGCACCGGCCGTCTCCACCGGCGCCGCGCTGCTGCTCACCCTCACCCAGGCGCTCGCCGACGCCAATCTGCCCGGCCGGCTCTGGTGCCTGACCCGGGGCGCCGTCCGCGTCGGCACGGGCGAGACCCTCGCCGACCCGTGGCCCGCCCTGGCCTGGGGCCTGGGCCGGGTCGTCGCCCTCGAACAGCCGGACCGCTGGGGCGGCCTGGTCGACCTGCCCGCCCGCGTCGACCGGAGCGCCGGGGACGCGCTGCTCGCCGTCCTCGCCGACAGCGGCCACGACCAGGTGGCGATCCGCCCGCAGGGGATCCTCGGCCGGCGGCTGGTGCCGGCCGCGCCGCCCGCCGGGTCGGGTTGGCGGCCCGCCGGGACGGTGCTGGTCACCGGCGGTACGGGTGCGTTGGGTCGGCACGTGGCCCGTTGGTTGTTGGCCAACGGGGCGGCCGAGGTGGTGCTGGCCTCGCGGCGGGGTCCGGCGGCGCCGGGTGCGGCGGAGCTGGTGGCCGAGTCGGGTGCGGTGCGGGTGGTGGCGTGCGACGTCACCGACCGGGCGGCGGTCGACGCGCTCGTCGCGGGCCTGCCGGGGCTGACCGCCGTCGTGCACACCGCCGGGGTGGTCGACGACGGCGTGCTCGACGGGCTCGACCTGGCCCGGATGCAGACCGTCCTCGACGGCAAGGTCCGCGCCGCCCGGGTGCTGCACGAGGCCACCGCCGACCGCGACCTCGACGCGTTCGTGCTCTTCTCCTCCCTCGCCGGGGTCATCGGCAGCGCCGGACAGGGCAACTACGCGGCGGCCAACGCGTACCTCGACGCGTTCGCGGCCTGGCGACGCGACCAGGGGCTGCCGGCGACCGCCATCGCCTGGGGCGCCTGGGCCGAGGACGGCATGGCCGCGGCGCTGACCGCCCGGCTCGCCCGGGGCGGGGTCAACGCGCTCCCCGTCGCCGAGGCCGTCACCGCCCTCGGCCGGCTGGTCAACACCGCCGAGCCGGCGGTCACCGTCGCCGACGTCGACTGGGGACGCCTCGCCGCCTCCTGGGGCCGGCCGACGCCGCTGATCGCCGCCCTGCCGGGGGTGCCCGCCGTGCCCACGGGCCCCGCCCGGGCCGTGGTGGTCGGCCGGTCCCTGCCGCAGCTCGCGGACCTCGTGCGCACCCAGGCCGCCGTCGTGCTCGGCTACCCGGCCGGCCAGCCGCTGCCCGACCGCACCTTCCGCGACCTCGGCTTCGACTCGCTGACCGCCGTCGAGCTGCGCAACCGGCTGACCGCCGAGACCGGCATGACCCTGCCCGCCACGCTGGTCTTCGACCACCCCACGGTCGCCGAACTCGCCGCCCACCTGCACGGCCTCACCGCCGGGCACACCACCAGCGAGGTGGTCGCCGACGGCACGGGCCGCGACCGCGAGCCGATCGCCATCGTCGCGATGAGCTGCCGCTTCCCCGGCGGGGTCACCTCGCCGGAGCAGCTGTGGGACCTGGTGGCCACCGGCACCGACGCGATGAGCCTGATGCCCGGCGAGCGCGGCTGGAACCTCGCCGAGCTGTACCACCCCGACCCCGAGCACCTCGGCACCAGCTACGTCCGGGAGGGCGGCTTCGTCGCCGGGGCCGGCGAGTTCGACCCGGCCTTCTTCGGCATCAGCCCCCGCGAGGCCCTCGCCATGGACCCGCAGCAGCGGCTGCTGCTGGAGGCCACCTGGGAGGCGTTCGAGCGGGCCCGGATCGACCCGACCGCGCTGCGCGGCAGCCGCACCGGCGTGTACGTCGGCACCAACGGCCAGGACTACGGCTCGCTGCTGATGGCCGCCGGGGACGTCGACGAGAACTACCTCGCCACCGGCACCTCCGCCAGCGTCATCTCCGGTCGGCTGGCGTACACCTTCGGGCTGCACGGCCCGGCGGTCACCGTCGACACCGCCTGCTCGTCGTCGCTGGTCGCGATGCACCTCGCGGCGCAGGCCCTCCAGGCGGGGGAGTGCGACCTCGCCCTGGCGGGTGGCGCCACCGTGATGGCCACCCCCGGCATCTTCGTCGGCTTCTCCCGCCAGCGCGGCCTCGCCGCCGACGGCCGGTGCAAGCCGTTCGCCGGGGCCGCCGACGGCACCGGCTGGGGCGAGGGCGTCGGCCTGCTGGTGCTCCAGCGGCTCTCCGACGCGCGCCGCGACGGCAACCCGGTCCTCGCCGTGCTGCGCGGCAGCGCCGTCAACCAGGACGGCGCCTCCAACGGGCTCACCGCCCCCAACGGCCCCGCCCAGCAGCGGGTGATCCGGCAGGCCCTCGCCAACGCCGGACTCACCGCCGACCAGGTGGACGCCGTCGAGGCGCACGGCACCGGCACCACCCTCGGCGACCCCATCGAGGCGCAGGCGCTCATCGCCACCTACGGCCAGGACCGTCCCGCCGACCGGCCGTTGTGGCTGGGGTCGATCAAGTCGAACATCGGTCACACCCAGGCCGCCGCCGGTGTGGCCGGGGTGATGAAGATGGTCCTGGCGATGCGGCACGGGGTGCTGCCGCCCACCCTGCACGTGGACGAGCCCACCCCGCACGTCGACTGGAGCGCCGGCAGCGTCGAGCTGCTCACCGCCGCCCGACCGTGGGAGCCGGCCGACGGCGTACGCCGCGCCGCCGTGTCCTCGTTCGGCATCAGCGGCACCAACGTGCACACCATCCTCGAACAGGCCCCCGCCGACGAACCCGAGGCCGAGCCGGCGGCCGACGGGCCGACCGGGGAGCTGCCCTGGGTGCTCTCCGGGCGCACCGTCGACGCCCTCACCGCCCGCACCAGGGACCTGCTCGACCACCTCGACACCGTCGACGACGGCGAACTCGCCGACGTCAGCTGGTCGCTGGCCGCCACCCGCGCGTCCCACGACCACCGGGCCGTCGTCTTCGCCGCCGACCGCGACGACCTGACCGCGGCCCTCGACGCGCTCGCCGCCGGCCGCCCCACCGCGCAGACCGTCACCCGCGCCCCCGGCACCCCGGGCGAGGTCGCCTTCGTCTTCCCCGGCCAGGGCTCGCAGTGGGTCGGCATGGCCGCGGAACTCCTCGACACCGCCCCGGTCTTCGCGGAGAAGTTCGCCGCCTGCGCCGAGGCGCTGCGTCCGTACGTCGACTGGTCGCCGACCGACGTGGTGCGCGGCGCGCCGGACGCCCCGTCGCTGGAGCGGGTCGACGTCGTGCAGCCCACCCTGTTCGCGGTCAGCGTCTCGCTCGCCGCGCTCTGGGAGTCGTACGGGGTGCGCCCCTCCGCCGTCGTCGGCCACTCGCAGGGCGAGATCGCCGCCGCGTACGTCGCCGGCGGCCTCACCCTGGACGACGCGGCGGCCGTGGTCGCGCTGCGCAGCCGGATCATCGCCGGCATCGCCGGGGACGGCGGCATGGTCTCGGTCGCCACCACCGCCGACGAGGCCACCGCGACGATCGCCCGCTGGGCCGGCCGGGTCGCCCTGGCCGCCGTCAACGGGCCCACCTCGGTCGTGGTCTCCGGCGACAGCGCCGCCCTCGACGAGCTGGTCGCCCACTACGAGGCCCGCGAGGTGCGGGTGCGCCGCGTCCCGGTGGACTACGCCTCCCACTCCGCCCACGTCGAGCAGCTGCGCGAGCAGCTCCTGGAACTGCTCGCCGGGCTGCGGCCCCGCACCGGCGAGGTCCGGTTCCGCTCCACCGTGGAGGGGGACTGGCTCGACACCGCCGCCCTCGACGCCGACTACTGGTACCGCAACCTGCGGCAGACCGTCCGCTTCGACGACGCGGTGCGCAGCCTCGTCGCCGCCGGCTACCAGACCTTCGTCGAGGTCAGCGCCCATCCGGTGCTGACCATGGCCGTGCAGGAGAGCGTCGAGCTGGCCGCCGCCGAGCCGGATGCGGTCACCGTCACCGGCAGCCTCCGCCGCGGCGAGGGTGGCCTCGGCCGCTTCCTCCGCGCCCTCGCCGAGGTCTGGACCGGGGGCACGCCGGTGGACTGGCGTCCCGCGTTCACCGGCCTCGCCGGCCGCCGCCGCGACCTGCCCACGTACCCGTTCCAGCGGCAGCTCTACTGGCCGCAGCCGTCCGCCACCTCCGCCCCGGCCGCCGGCGTCGCCGGCCCCGTGGCGGACGACGAGGTCGACGCCCGGTTCTGGGCGGCCGTCGAGGCGGAGGACCTGGCCGCGCTCACCGCCGAACTCGCCGGCACGACCGAGTCGGAGCCCGTGCCGGACGCGGCGTTCGCCGACGTGCTGCCGGTCCTCGCCGCCTGGCGCCGCCGGCACCGCGATCAGGCCACCGTGGACTCCTGGCGGTACCGGGACAGCTGGACGCCCATCGCCGGCGACAGCGCCGGTGCGCCCGCCGTCACCGGCACCTGGTGGCTGGTCACCGGCCCCGACGACACCGGCGCGGCCGAGGCCGCCTTCTGCACCGAGGCGTTGGGGCGGCACGGCGGCACCGTCGTACCGCTGGTGCTGGACGCCGACCGCACGGACCGCGCGGCGCTTGCCGCCCGGCTGCGCGACCTGACCGACGGTGGCTCCCGCCCCGCCGGGATCGTGTCGCTGCTGCCGCTCGACGAGACGCCCGCCCCGGCGCACCCGTCGGTGCCGGTCGGCTTCGCCGGCACCGTGACCCTCGTGCAGGCGCTCGGCGACGCCGGCGTGCGCGCGCCGCTGTGGTGCCTCACCCGGGGGGCCGTCGCCACCGGCCCGGCCGACCCGCTGCCGCACCCGCTCCAACAGCTCACCTGGGGCTTCGGCCGGGTCGCCGCACTCGAGCACCCGGACCGCTGGGGCGGCCTCGTGGACCTCCCCGACGAGCTCGACGACGCGGCCGGTCGCCGGCTGGTCCGCGTCCTCGCCGGCACCGACGGGGAGGACCAGGTCGCGCTGCGGTGGGCCGGCGCGTTCGGCCGGCGGCTGCTGCACGCCCCGCTCGGCGACGCCCCCGCCCCGCGCGCCTGGCGGCCGTCCGGCACCGCCCTGGTCACCGGCGGCACCGGCGCGCTCGGCGGCCACATGGCCCGCTGGCTCGCCGCCAACGGCGCCGCGCACCTGGTCCTGGTCAGCCGGCGCGGCCGGCAGGCCGAGGGCATCGCCGACCTCGAGGCCGAGCTGGTCGGACTGGGCGCCCGGGTGACCGTCGCCGCCTGCGACGCGGCCGACCGGTCGGCGCTCGCCGCCGTCCTCGCCGACCTGCCGCCCGAGCACCCGCTGACCACCGTCGTGCACACCGCCGCCGTCCTCGACGACTCGGTGATCAACTCGTTGACCCTCGACCAGGTCGACTACGCGCTCAGCGCGAAGGTCACCGCGGCCCTGAACCTGCACGAGCTGACCCGCGAGCTGGACCTCGACGCGTTCATCCTGTTCTCCTCGATGGCCGGCACCGTCGGCAGCTCCGGCGTGGGCAACTACGCCCCCGGCAACGCGTTCCTCAACGCCCTCGCCGAGCACCGGCGGGCCCTCGGCCTGCCAGCCACCTCGATCGGCTGGGGCGCCTGGGGCGGCGGCGGCATGGCCGACGGCGAGTTCGGCCAGATGCTGCACCGCCACGGCGCGCCCGAGATGCCCCCGCGGCTCGCCGTCGCGGCCCTGCACCAGGCCGTCGAGCACGACGAGACGTTCCTGACCATCTCGAACATCGCCTGGGACCGGTTCTTCGTCGCCTTCACCGCCACCCGGCCCGGCCCGCTGATCTCGGAGATCCCCGAGGCGCAGCGGTTGCAGGCCACCAAGGGCCTGGCCGAGACGAAGCAGACCGACGAGGCGGGCCCGGCGGGCGCGTTCACCCGGATGAGCGCCGCCGAGCGCCAGCAGGCGCTGCTCGACCTGGTCCGCGACCAGGCGGCCACGGTCCTCAAGTACGCCGACGGCCAGGCCGTCGACCCGCACCACGCGTTCCGCGACCTCGGGTTCGACTCGGTGACGGCGGTGGAGCTGCGCAACCGGCTCGCCACCGCCACCTCGCTGCGGCTGCCGGTGACCCTGGTCTTCGACTACCCGTCGCCGACCGCGCTCGCCCGGCACCTGCACGAGGAGCTCGGCGGGGAGGCCGCCGTGGCCGTCGAGACCGCCCCGGTGACGCTCGGCGACGACGAGCCGGTGGCGATCGTCGCCATGTCCTGCCGCTTCCCCGGCGGGGCGAACGACCCCGAGCGGTTCTGGCAGATGCTGCACGCCGGCCGCGACGCCGTGTCCGACCTACCCGGCGATCGGGGTTGGGACGTCGAGCGGCTCTACGACCCCGACCCCTATTCCACCGGCACCTCCTACGTGCGCAGCGGCGCCTTCCTCTACGAGGCGGCGGAGTTTGATGCCGGTTTCTTCGGGATTTCGCCCCGCGAGGCGTTGGCCATGGATCCGCAGCAGCGGTTGTTGCTCGAGGTTTCGTGGGAGGCGGTCGAGCGGGCAGGGGTTGAGCCTGGGGTTCTTCGGGGTTCGCGAACAGGGGTGTTCGTGGGCACCAATGGTCAGGACTATGGGGCCCTGCTGATGGTGGCGGGGGACGAGGTGGAGGGCTTCGCGGGGACGGGCAACGCCGCGAGTGTGGTGTCGGGTCGGGTGGCGTACGCGTTGGGGTTGGAGGGGCCGGCGGTGTCGGTGGACACGGCGTGTTCGTCGTCGCTCGTGGCGTTGCACCTGGCGGTGCAGTCGCTGCGACGCGGCGAGTGCGACCTGGCCCTCGCCGGGGGCGTGACCGTGATGTCGACGCCCGGGCTGTTCGTGGAGTTCTCGCGGCAGCGGGGCCTGGCCGCCGACGGCCGGTGCAAGGCGTTCGCGGCCGGTGCGGACGGCACGGGCTGGGGCGAGGGCGTCGGCATGCTGCTGGTGGAGCGGCTGTCGGACGCGCGGCGCAACGGCCACGAGGTGTTGGCGATCGTGCGGGGGAGCGCGGTCAACCAGGACGGCGCGTCGAACGGGCTGACGGCGCCGAACGGTCCGTCGCAGCAGCGGGTGATCCGGCAGGCGCTGGCGTCGGCGCGGCTGTCCACCGCCGACGTGGACGTGGTCGAGGCGCACGGCACGGGCACCACGCTGGGCGACCCGATCGAGGCGCAGGCGCTGCTCGCCACGTACGGGCAGGGGCGCGACGAGCCGCTGTTGCTGGGCTCGGTGAAGTCGAACATCGGCCACACCCAGGCCGCCGCCGGCGTCGCCGGCGTGATCAAGATGGTGCTGGCGATGCGGGAGGGCGTGGTCCCGGCGACGTTGCACGTGGACGAGCCGTCCCCGCACATCGACTGGACCTCCGGCGCGGTGGAGCTGGCGGTCGAGTCGCGGCCGTGGCCGGCGGTGGAGCGGCCGCGTCGGGCGGCGGTGTCGTCGTTCGGCATCTCCGGCACCAACGCCCACGTCATCATCGAGCTGCCCGAGGACCTGCCCGCCGAGAGCGCGGCTCCCGACGCCGAGACCGGCCCGGGCCGGGGCCCGGGCCTGGTGGCCGCCGACGTCGTCGTCTGGTCGGTGTCGGCGCGCTCGAGGGCCGGCCTGGCCGGTCAGGCCGCCCGCCTGGCCCGGCACGTCCGCGAGCGCGGCGAGGTCGATCCGGCGGCGGTCGGCTGGTCCCTGGTGACGACCCGGTCGGTGTTCGACCAGCGGGCCGCCGTGGTCGGGTCGACCGTCGACGACCTGCTGGCCGGGCTGGACGCCCTGTCCGCCGGCGTGCCGGCGGGGAACCTCGTCACGGGCGCGGCCTCCGGGACCGGTGCGGGTGCGGTGTTCGTGTTCCCCGGTCAGGGTGCGCAGTCGGCGCGAATGGCCGCCGGCCTGGTGGGTCGTACGCCGGTGTTCGACGCGCGGCTGGCCGAGTGCCAGCGGGCCCTGGCCCCGTACCTGGACGTGGACCTCGTCTCGGTGTTGACCGGCGAGGACGAGTCGTGGCTGGAGCGGGTCGAGGTCGTGCAGCCGGTGCTGTGGGCCGTGGGCGTCGCGCTGGCGGCGGTGTGGCAGCACGCCGGCGTTGCCCCGGCTGCGGTGATCGGTCACTCGCAGGGCGAGATCGGCGCCGCGTGTGTGGCCGGCATCCTGTCCCTGGAGGACGCGGCGAGGGCCGTGGCGTTGCGCTCGCGGGCGCTGACCGTGCTGCGGGGCACCGGCACCATGGCGTCGGTGGACCTGTCGGCTGACGCGGTGGCCGCGCGGCTGTCCGCGTTCCCGGGCGTCGGTGTGGCGGCCGTCAACGGCCCGTCGACCGTCGTGGTGTCCGGGCCGCCGCAGCCGGTCGCCGACCTGGTCGAGGCGTGCCAGGCCGACGGGGTGCGCGCCCGGCTGATCCCGGTAAACTACGCGTCGCACTCGGCGGCGGTGCAGGAGGTCGCCGAGCGGTTGCGCGCCGACCTGGCCGACATCACCCCCCGCCAGGGGCACACCCGTCTCGTCTCGACGTTGACCGGGGACTGGGTCGACCCGTCCTCGATGACCGCGGGTTACTGGTACGAGAACCTGCGGCAGACGGTGCGGTTCGACGCGGCCGTGCGGGTGGCCGTCGCGGCGGGCCACACCACGTTCGTCGAGATCAGCCCCCACCCCGTGTTGACGATGCCGGTGACGGCGATCCTCGACGACACGGGCGCGAGCGGGCACACGCTGGGCAGCCTGCGTCGGGGCGACGACGACGCGACGCGGCTGCTGACGAACCTCGCCACCGCCCACACCATCGGCCTGACCGTCGACCTGACCACGGTCCTCGCCGAGACCGACGTCGTGGCGCTGCCCACGTACGCCTTCGACCGGAGCCGGTTCTGGCCGACCACGACGACCGGGCAGGACGGCACCGAGGAGACCCCGAGCGGCGTCGACTCCGCGTTCTGGGCGGCCGTCGAACGCGAGGACCTGGCCGCGCTCGCGGAACTCACCGAGCAGGACGCGGCGGAGTCCCTGGAACGGCTGGGCGCGGCCCTGCCGGTGCTCGCCTCCTGGCGGCGCCAGCAGCGCAACCGCTCCAGCCTGGACGACCTGCGGTACCGCAGCGTCTGGCAGCCGTACACCGGCACGCCCGTCAGCTTCCTTCCCGGCGCCTGGTGGGTGATCGCCGACGAGCGGCACCCGGAGGAGGGCGAGACCGCCGTCGCCGAGCTGGCCCGCCGGGGGGCCGACGTCCGGCTGGTGGCGTTGCCGGAGGACCTGACCGACCGGGCCGCCCTCGCCGCGCACCTGACCAGCGCCACCCGCACCGCCGACGGCGAGGCGGCCCCGGTGGACGGGGTGCTGTCGCTGCTCGCCCTCGCCGACGGTGCGGTCGACGACACCCAGCCGGTGCCGCCCTTCCTCGCCCGCTCGCTGGCGCTGATCCAGGCGCTCGGCGACCTCGACGTCGCCGCGCCGCTGTGGTGCGTCACCCGGGGCGCCGCCGGCACCACCCGGGGCGGAGCGCCCGGCCGACCGGAGCAGTCGCTGCTCTGGGGCCTCGGCCGGGTCGTCGCCCTGGAACACCCCGAGCGGTGGGGCGGCCTGGTCGACGTCCCGGCCACCCTGGACGACCACGGCTGGGACCTGCTCTGCGCCGCGCTCGCCGGCCTCGACGGCGAGGACCAGCTCGCGGTCGACGGCGCCACCATCCTGGTACGCCGGCTGGTGCGGGCGCCCGGCGGCGAGGCGGCCACCGACGAGGCCGGCTACCCGGGCACGACGCTGGTCACCGGCGGCACCGGCGCGCTCGGCGCGGAGGTGGCCCGCTGGCTGGCCGCCCGGGGAGCCGAGCACCTGATGCTGGTCAGCCGTCGCGGCGCGGACGCCCCCGGCGCCACCGAGCTGGCCCGGGAGCTGACCGAGGCGGGCACCCGGGTGACCCTCGCGGCCTGCGACGTGGCCGACCGGGCGGCGCTGGCGAAGCTGCTCGACGAGGTGCCGGCCGACGCGCCGCTGACCAGCGTCGTGCACGCGGCCGGCGTCCTCGAGGACGGGGTGCTCGACGGGCTCACCGCCGACCGCCTCGCCACCGTCCTGCGACCCAAGGTGCTCGGCGCCCTGCACCTGCACGAGCTGACCGTCGGGCGGGAACTGCGCGCGTTCGTGCTGTTCTCCGCGATGGCCGGCCAGCTCGGCGCCGCCGGTCAGGGCAGCTACGCCGCCGCCAACGCCTACCTCGACGCCCTCGCCGAGCAGCGGCACCGGCAGGGTCTGCCGGCCACCTCGGTCGCCTGGGGTCCCTGGGCGGCCGGCGGGATGGCCGCCACCGACCAGGCCGTGGAGGAGCGCCGCCGGCGTACCGGCGTGGCCCGCCTCGACACCGGGCCCGCGCTCACGGCGCTCGCGCAGTGCGTCGCGCGGGGCGAGCCGGCGACGATGGTGGCCGGCATCGACTGGGCCAGGTACGTGCCCGGGTTCGTCGCCGTCCGGCCCAGCCCGCTCATCGCGGGCGTGGCCGAGGCGCGGCGGGCGGTCGCCGCGCGCGCCGAGGACACCGGCGTCTCCGCGGAGTCCCTGGCCGCCCTGCTCGCCGGGCAGACCGACGCCGAACGCCGCAAGACCCTGCTGGAGCTGGTACGCGGGCAGGCCGCCGCGGTGCTCGGACACGCCTCCATGGACGCCGTCGAGCCGGACCGGGCGTTCCGGGAACTCGGCTTCGACTCGCTGACCGCCGTGGAGCTGCGCAACCGGCTCACCGCGGCGACCGGCGTGCGGCTGCCCGCCACGGTGGTCTTCGACTACCCGACCGCCGCCGGGCTGGCCGAGTACGTGCGGGCCGCGATCGTCGACGGCGGGGTGGTCGGGGTCGCACCGGTCTTCGGTGAGCTGGACAGGTTGGAAGCGGCGCTCTCCGGCTCGGCGCCGGACCGGAGCGCCCGAATTCGGATCACCGAGCGGCTGCGGACGCTGCTGGCCTCCCTCAACGAGGCCGACGCGCCGGCGGACGGCGACACCGTCGCCGAGAAGCTCCAGGACGCGACGCCGGACGAGGTCTTCGACTTCATCGACCGCGAGCTGGGGATGTCCTGACGTGATCGCTGCTGCGACGACGGGTCAACACAAGGAGTGCGCGGTCCATGGCTGACGAGGCGAAGCTTCTCGACTACCTCAAGCGGGTCACCGCTGACCTGCACCAGGTGCGTCAGCGCCTGCGCGAGGTGGAGGCCGGTGAACAGGAACCGGTCGCCATCGTCTCCATGAGCTGCCGCTTCCCCGGTGGGGTGCGGTCGCCCGAGGACCTGTGGGAGGTCGTCGCGTCCGGTCGGGACGTGGTCTCCGACTTCCCGACCGACCGCGGCTGGGACCTCGGGTCGCTCTACGACAGCGACCCGGAGCAGGCCGGCACGTCGTACACCCGCCAGGGCGGCTTCGTCCACGACCTGGCCGACTTCGACCCGGGCTTCTTCGCGATCTCCCCCCGCGAGGCGCTGGCGATGGACCCGCAGCAGCGCTGGCTGCTGGAGACCTCGTGGGAGGCCCTGGAGCGGGCCGGCATCGACCCGCACTCGCTGCGCGGCAGCCGCACCGGCGTCTTCGCCGGCAGCACCGGTCAGGACTACGGCACCGTGCTCATGGGCGCCGCGCAGGGCCTGGAAGGGCACCTGATGACCGGCAACGCCGGCAGCGTGGTCTCCGGCCGGATCGCCTACACCTTCGGGCTGGAGGGGCCGGCGGTCACCATCGACACCGCCTGCTCGTCCTCCCTGGTCGCCCTGCACCTCGCGGGGCAGGCGCTGCGGCAGCGGGAGTGCACCCTCGCCATCGTCGCCGGCGTCACCGCCATGTGCACCCCGGCCGCCTTCGTCGAGTTCTCCCGGCAGCGCGGCCTCGCCGCCGACGGCCGGTGCAAGGCGTTCGCCGCCGCCGCGGACGGGACCGGCTGGTCCGAGGGCGTCGGCGTCCTGCTGCTGGAGCGGCTCTCGGACGCGCAGCGCAACGGCCACCCGATCCTCGCCGTGGTGCGGGGCAGCGCGGTCAACCAGGACGGCGCGTCCAACGGCCTGAGCGCCCCGAACGGGCCGTCGCAGCAGCGGGTGATCCAGCAGGCCCTGGCCAACGCCGGCCTCGCCGCCGGCGGCGTGGACGTGGTGGAGGCGCACGGCACGGGCACCCGGCTCGGCGACCCGATCGAGGCGCAGGCGCTGCTGGCCACGTACGGGCAGGACCGGGGCGACTCCGCGCCGCTGCTGCTCGGGTCGGTCAAGTCGAACATCGGGCACGCCCAGGCCGCCGCCGGGGTCGCCGGTGTGATCAAGATGGTGATGGCGATGCGGCACGGCGTCGTGCCGCCCACCCTGCACGTGGACGAGCCGACCCCCGAGGTCGACTGGTCGGCCGGCGAGGTCTCGCTGGTGACCGAGGCGACGCCGTGGCCGGCGGTGGGCCGGCCGCGCCGCTCGGCGGTCTCCTCGTTCGGGGTCTCCGGCACCAACGCGCACACCATCCTGGAGCAGGCCCCGGAGCCCTCGCAGCCCCCGTCGGGCACCGCCGCGCCGGTGGTCGAGCGGCCGGTCGTGCCGGTGCCGGTGTCGGCCCGTGACGCGGCCGGTCTCGCCGCCCAGGCGGGCCGCTGGGCGGCCCGGCTGGCCGCCGACGAGACCCTGCGACCCCTGGACGTGGCGTTTTCGTCGGTGACCTCCCGCTCCACCCTGGACCACCGGGCCGTGGTCTCCGCGACCGGCCGCGACGACCTGCTCGCCGGGCTGCGCGCCCTCGCCGCCGGCGACCCGTCCGGCGCGGTCGTCACGGGCCAGGCCGGCGGCCGGGGTTCACTGGCGGTGCTCTTCTCCGGCCAGGGTGCACAGCGCGCCGGCATGGGCCGGGAGCTGTACGGGACGTTCCCGGTCTTCGCCGCCGCGCTGGACGAGGCGTGCGTGTACCTGGACGCGTTGCTGCCGCGCCCGTTGCGGGAGGTGCTGTTCGCCGAGGCGGGTACGGCCGAGGCGGCGTTGCTGGACCAGACGGTCTTCACCCAGGCCGGTCTGTTCGCGGTCGAGGTGGCGCTGTTCCGCCTGGTGGAGTCGTTCGGGATCACGCCCGAGTTCGTGGGCGGCCACTCGATCGGTGAGGTCACCGCCGCGCACGTGGCCGGGGTGCTGTCCCTGGCCGACGCGTGTGCGCTCGTCGCGGCGCGGGGCCGGCTGATGCAGGCGCTGCCCACCGGCGGCGGGATGCTCGCGGTGGCCGCCGACGAGGCGGCGGTGGTCGAGTCGATCGCCGGATCGACCGACCGGGTCGGGATCGCTGCCGTCAACGGGCCGACCTCGGTCGTGGTCTCCGGTGTCGTCGAGGCGCTCGACGAGGTGGAGCGCGTCTGGCGGGACCGGGGCGTGCGTACGCGCCGGTTGACCGTCAGCCACGCGTTCCACAGCCCGCTGATGGAGCCGATGCTCGCCGAGTTCCGCGCCGTCCTGACCGGGCTGACGTTCGCCGCGCCGACCCTGCCCGTCGTGTCGAACGTGACCGGGGCGCTCGCCGACGCCGAGGAGATCCGCACCGCCGAGTACTGGGTGCGGCACGTGCGGCAGGCCGTCCGGTACGCCGACGGGGTCGCGGCGTTGCGGGCCGCGGGCGTGGACACGTTCCTGGAGGTCGGGCCGCAGAGTGTGCTGACCGCGATGGCGGCGGACATCCTGCCCGGCGACGACGCGGTGCTGGCCGTCGCCGTGCAGCGCAAGGACCGGCCGGAGGCGCACGGGCTGTTGGCCGGGCTGGCCGAGCTGCACGTGCACGGGGTGGCGGTGGACTGGCGGCCGTGGTTCGCCGACACCGGCGCCCGGCGGGTGGACCTGCCCACGTACGCCTTCCAGCACCAGCGCTACTGGCCCGAGGCGGGGGCCGGGTGGACCGGCGACGTCACCGCGGTCGGCCTGCGGCCCGCGCAGCACCCCCTGCTCGGGGCCGCCGTCGGCGTCGCGCACGCCGAGGGCTTCCTGTTCACCGGCCGGCTGGCCCGGCGTACCCATCCGTGGATCTCCGACCACGTCGTCTTCGACACCGTGCTGCTGCCCGGCACGGGCTTCGTCGAACTCGCCCTCCAGGCGGGCGCGCACGTCGGCGCGGACCACGTCCGCGAACTCACCCTGGAATCGCCGCTGATCCTGCCGGAGACCGGGGGCGTGGACATCCAGCTCTGGATCGGCCCGGCGGACGAGACCGGCTGCCGGTCCGTGTCGCTGCACTCCGCCCAGGACGGCGAGCCGACCGAGGGCGCCGGCGAGCGGGCCTGGACCCGCAACGCCAGCGGCGTGCTGGCCAGCGGCCCCGCCGCGCCGAGCGGCCCCGCCGGCTGGTCCGACCTGACCACCTGGCCCCCGCCGGGCGCGACCGAGGTCGGCACCGACGACCTCTACCTCAACCTCGCCGCCCAGGGCTACGACTACGGCCCGTCGTTCATCGCGCTGCGCTCCGCCTGGCGGCGCGGCGACGACCTCTTCGCGGAGCTGGCGCTGCCCGAGGCCCCCGCCGCCGAGGCCGGCGGGTACGGCCTGCACCCGGCGCTGCTCGACGCGGCACTGCACACCCTCGGCCTGACCACCCCGGCCGGGGAGCCGTCCGGGGCGGACATGCCCCCCGGGTACGGTCGGCTGCCGTTCTCCTGGAACGACGTCGCCCTGCACGGCGCCGGGGCCGCGGCGGCCCGGGTCCGGGTCTCGCACACCGGCCCCGACAGCATCTCGCTGCTGCTCACCGACGTCACCGGCGCGCCCGTCATCTCCGTCGGCTCCCTCGTCCTGCGGCCGGTCTCCGCCGACCAGCTCCGCACCGCCTCCGGCGGCGGCACCGACTCGCTGTTCCGGGTCGAGTGGGCCCCGCTCGCGCTGACCGCCGGCCCGTCCACCGTCGACTGGGCGGTGGTCGGCGACGCGGCGGCGCTCACCGACGCGGTCGCGGCCACCGGTACGGCCGTGGCGGCGTACCCCGATTTGACCGCCCTGGCCACGGCGATGGACGAGGGGACGGACGCACCCGGCGTGCTGGTCGTGCCGTTCCTCGACCCGCCCTCGTCGGCGGACGTGCCCCGGGCCGTCGCCGAGGTGACCCACCGGGCGCTCGCCGTGCTCCAGCAGTTCCTCGCCGACGACCGCTACACGGCCTCCCGGCTGGTGGTGCTGACCTCGGGGGCGGTCGCCACCGAGTGGGACACCGACCTGACCGACCTGGCCGGCGCCGCCGTGATCGGCCTGCTCCGCTCCGCCCAGTCGGAGAACCCCGAGCGGTTCGTGCTGGTCGACGTCGACGACATCGCCGGCTGCGCCGCCGCGCTCGTCCCGGCCGTCGCGACCGACGAGCCGCAGGTCGTCATCCGCGCGGGCGTCGCCGCCGGCGCCCGGCTCACCCGGGTCCCCGCCCCGAGCGAGCCGCCGGCCGCCCCGTTCGACTCCGACGGCACCGTCCTGATCACCGGCGCCACCGGCACCCTCGGCCAGCTGATGAGCCGGCACCTGGTGGGCACGTACGGCGTGCGGCACCTGATCCTCACCAGCCGGCGCGGCCGCGCCGCCGGGGGCGTCGCGGAGCTCTGCGCCGAGCTGGAGGCGCTCGGCGTGAGCGTCACCGTCGCCGCCTGCGACGTCGCCGACCGCGACGCCGTGGCCGAACTGCTGGCCGGCATCCCGGCGGAGCACCCGCTCACGGCCGTCATCCACGCCGCCGGCGTCCGCGACGACGGTGTCATCTCCTCGCTCACCCCCGAGCGGATGGACGGCGTGCTGCGGCCCAAGGTCGACGCCGCCTGGCACCTGCACGAGCTGACCGCCGAGCTCGACCTGAAGGCGTTCGTCTCGTACTCCTCGCTCGCCGCCACCGCGGGCGGCCCGGGCCAGGGCAACTACGCCGCCGCCAACGCGTTCCTCGACGGGCTGGCCCAGCACCGCAAGGCGCGCGGCCTCGCCGCGCTCACCCTCGCCTGGGGCCTCTGGGCCGACCGCAGCGGCATGACCACCGAGCTGGACGACGTCCACCTCAACCGGATCTCCCGCTCCGGCGTCGCCGCCATGGAGGCCGAGGAGGGGCTCGCCCTCTT
Source organism: Micromonospora sp. URMC 107 (assembly GCF_051386315.1). Taxonomy (NCBI): domain Bacteria; kingdom Bacillati; phylum Actinomycetota; class Actinomycetes; order Micromonosporales; family Micromonosporaceae; genus Micromonospora; species Micromonospora sp. URMC 107. The sequence continues at coordinate 59,261 of NZ_JBPQTK010000002.1, read as the reverse complement.
CGACGCCGCCTGCCGCACCACCGACGCCGCGCTGGTCCCGGCCCGGCTCGACCTCGCCGCGATGAAGGTGCAGTTCGCCGGCGGGAGCATCCCGCCGCTGTACCGGGCGCTGATCCGCACGCCCGCCCGCGCCGCCGCGGCCGCCACCGGCGCCTCGCTCGTGCAGCAGCTCGCCGGGCTCGGCGACACCGAGCGGGCCGCCGCGCTCGTCGAGATCGTCCGGGGGCAGGCCGCCGCCGTGCTCGGCTACCCCGACCCGGCGGCCATCGAGCCGCGCCGCGCGTTCAGCGAGTTCGGCTTCGACTCGCTCACCGCCGTCGAGATGCGCAACCGGCTCAACAACGCGTTCGGGATGCGGCTACCGGCCACCCTCGTCTTCGACTACCCGACCCCGCACGACCTGGCGGCCTTCCTGGGTACGGAGATCGCCGGCACCCCGGTTCCCGTGCGGCCCGCGACGCCCACCGTGTCGGTCGGCGACGACGAGCCCCTCGCGATCATCGGCATGGCCTGCCGGCTGCCCGGCGGGGTGTGGTCGCCCGACGACCTGTGGCGGCTGGTGGTCGACGGCGTCGACGCGATCAGCGACCTGCCGACCGACCGCGGCTGGGACCTCGACAGCCTCTACAGCCCCGACCCGGACGCCCCCGGCACCTTCTACGCGCGCGGCGGCGGCTTCCTCAGCGGCGTGGACAAGTTCGACCCCGGCTTCTTCGGCATCTCGCCCCGCGAGGCCCTGGCCATGGACCCGCAGCAGCGGCTGCTGCTGGAGACCACCTGGGAGTCCTTCGAGTCCGCCGGCATCGACCCCACCGACGTACGCGGCAGCAGCACCGGCGTCTTCGTCGGCACCAGCGGCCAGGACTACGGCTCGCTGCTCGCGTACTCGCCGGAGGCCGCCGAGGGTTACATGCTGACCGGGATGACCAGCAGCGTCATCTCCGGCCGGGTGGCGTACACGTTCGGGCTGGAGGGGCCGGCGGTGTCGCTGGACACAGCCTGCTCGTCGTCGCTGGTCGCGCTGCACTGGGCCGGCCAGGCGCTGCGGCGCGGCGAGTGCGACATGGCCCTCGCCGGGGGCGTCATGGTGATGGCGACCCCGACCGCGTTCGTCGAGTTCTCCCGGCAGCGCGGCCTGGCCGCCGACGGGCGGTGCAAGTCCTTCGCCGCGTCCGCCGACGGCACCGGCTGGTCCGAGGGCGTCGGCATGCTGCTCGTGCAGCGGCTCTCCGACGCCCGCCGGCAGGGCCGCACGGTCCTCGCCGTGGTGCGCGGCTCCGCGATCAACCAGGACGGCGCCTCCAACGGGCTGACCGCCCCGAACGGCCCGTCGCAGCAGCGGGTGATCCGGCAGGCGCTGGCGTCGGCGCGGCTCTCCACCGCCGACGTGGACGTGGTCGAGGCGCACGGCACGGGCACCACGCTGGGCGACCCGATCGAGGCGCAGGCGCTGCTCGCCACGTACGGGCGGGACCGGCCGGCCGACCGGCCGCTGCTGCTCGGCTCGATCAAGTCGAACATCGGCCACGCGCAGGCCGCCGCCGGCGTCGCCGGCGTCATCAAGATGGTGCAGGCCATCCGGCACGGAATGGTGCCGGCGACGCTGCACGTGGACGAGCCGTCCCCGCACATCGACTGGACCTCGGGCGCGGTGGAACTGGCGACGGAGTCGCGGCCGTGGCCGGCGGTGGACCGGCCGCGTCGGGCGGCGGTGTCGTCGTTCGGCATCTCCGGCACGAACGCCCACGTCATCATCGAGCAGGCCGACGAGCCGCAGGCCGTGGCCCCCGCCGAGCAGGGCCCCGGGCTCGTGGCCTTCGAGGCGGTGCTGTGGTCGCTGTCGGGACGGTCGAAGGGCGCCCTGACCGGCCAGGCGGCCCGCCTGGCGGAGTACGTGCGCCAGCACGGCGAGGTCGACCCGGCGGCGGTGGGTTGGTCCCTGGCCACGACCCGGTCGACGTTCGACCACCGCGCCGCCGTCGTCGGGTCGAGCACGGAGGACCTGCTGGCGGGGCTGGACGCGCTGGCGTCGGGGTCGCCGGCCGGCAACGTCGTCGCCGGCACGGCCTCGTCGCACGGTGCGGGCCCGGTGTTCGTGTTCCCGGGGCAGGGTGCGCAGTCGGCGCGGATGGCCGCCGGCCTGGTGGGTCGGACGCCGGTGTTCGACGCGCGGCTGGCCGAGTGCCAGCGGGCCCTGGCCCCGTATCTGGACGTCGACGTGGTGTCGGTGTTGACGGGTGAGGACGAGTCGTGGTTGGCGCGGGTCGAGGTCGTGCAGCCGGTGCTGTGGGCCGTCGGCATGGCCCTGGCGGCGGTGTGGCAGCACGCCGGTGTCACCCCGGCTGCCGTGATCGGTCACTCGCAGGGCGAGATCGGCGCCGCGTGTGTGGCCGGCATCCTGTCCCTGGAGGACGCGGCGAAGGCCGTGGCGTTGCGCTCGCGTGCCCTGACGGTGCTGCGGGGCACCGGGACTATGGCGTCGGTCGACCTTTCCGCCGAGGCGGTCGCCGGGCGGCTGTCGGCGTTCCCGGGTGTCGGGGTGGCGGCGGTCAACGGTCCGTCCACCGTGGTGGTCTCGGGTCCGCCGCAGCCGGTCGCGGACCTGGTGGAGGCGTGCCAGGCCGAGGGTGTGCGGGCGCGGTTGATCCCGGTGGACTACGCGTCCCATTCCGCCGCCGTGCAGGAGGTCGCCGAGCAGCTCCGCGCCGACCTGGCCGACGTGACTCCGCAGCCGGGACACACCCGGCTCGTCTCCACGCTGACCGGTCACTGGGTCGACCCGACGTCGATGACCGCCACCTACTGGTACGAGAACCTGCGGCAGACCGTGCGGTTCGACGCCGCCGTGCGGGTGGCCGTCGAAGCGGGTCACACGACGTTCGTGGAGATCAGCCCGCATCCGGTGCTGACGATGCCGGTGACGGCGATCCTCGACGACGCCGGCGCCAGCGGCCACACCCTCGGCAGTCTGCGCCGTGGTGACGACGACGCGGCGCGGCTGCTGACGAACCTCGCCACCGCCCACGCGATCGGCCTGCCCGTCGACCTGACGGCCGTGCTGGCCCCGACCGACACCGTCGCCCTGCCCACGTACGCCTTCGACCACCAGCGGTACTGGGTCGAGCCGCCGGTGCACCGGGCGCAGGACGTCAGCTCCGCCGGCCTCCAGGACGCCGGGCACCCGCTGCTCAGCGCCACGCTGACCTTCCCCGACAGCGAGCGGATGGTCTTCACCGGGCGGCTGTCGGTGCGTACCCACCCGTGGCTCGGCGAGCACCGGGTGATGGACAACATCCTGCTGCCCGGCACCGCCTTCGTGGAGCTGGCCACGTACGCCGGCGAGCAGGCCGGCTGCCCGACGGTGGAGGAGCTGACCCTGCTCGCCCCGCTCGTCCTGCCCGAACTCGGCGCGCTCCAGGTGCAGCTGATGGTCGGCGACCGGGACGACGACGGGCGGCGCACCGTCCAGCTCTACTCCCGGCCCTACCGGGACGGCTCCGACGAGATCCTGGCCGACGTCGCCTGGACCTGCCACGCCACCGGTCTGCTCGGCCCGCAGCCGGCCGACGCCGCGCCCGCCTTCGACCTGGGGGTGTGGCCGCCGCCCGGCGCGACGCGCGTCGAGGCAGACGACTTCTACTCCGGCATCGAGGCGACCGTCTTCGGGTACGGCCCGGCGTTCCGTGGTTTGCGCGCCGCGTGGACCCGCGACGACGAGGTCTTCGCCGAGGTCGAACTGCCCGCCGACCACCACGCCGAGGCCGGCCGCTTCGGCGTGCACCCGGCGCTGCTGGACGGCGCGTTGCAGGCCATGTCGATCGGCGGCTTCCTCGGCCGGATGGGCGACGGCGCCGACGCCAGCGTGCCCCGCCTCCCGTTCGCCTGGACCGGGGTCTCCCTGCTCGCCGCCGGGGCGACCGCCCTGCGCGTGCGCGTCGCCGCGGCCGGCGAGGTCGGCGTCTCCTTCCAGGTGGCCGACGCCACCGGCGCTCCGGTGCTGCACGTCGACTCGCTGATCATGCGCCGGGTCTCCGGCGACTCGCTCGGTGCGGCCCGCTCCGGCCGGCACGAGTCGCTGTTCCAGGTCGACTGGCCGGTGCTGCCGGTGCCCACCGGCCCCGTGCCGGCGGCGACCCGCTGGGTGGCGCTCGGCGACGACCTGTCCCTCAGCGCCGCCTGCGAGGCGGCCGGCGCCCGGGTGCGTACCGACGTCGACCTCGACTCGCTCGGCGACCTGCTCGCCGGGGGTGAGTCGGCCCCCGAGGCGGTGATCGTCCCGATCGGCGACGCCGGGGACCCGACGGACCCGGCGCTGGCCGGGCAGGCCCGGGCCACGACGCACCGTACCCTCGCCGCGTTGCGGACCTGGCTCGCCGACGACCGGTTCGCCGAGTCCAGGCTCGTGCTGGTCACCCGGAACGCGGTCGCGGCAGGGGAGCAGCAGGTGGTCGACCTGCGCCAGGCCCCGGTCTGGGGCCTGCTGCGCACCGCCCAGCTCGAACACCCGGGGCGGTGCCAGCTCGTCGACCTCGACGACACCCCGGACAGCGCCGCCGCGCTGGCCGCCGCGATCGCCTCCGGCGAGCCGCAGCTCGCCGTGCGGGCCGGGCAGGTCCGCACGCCACGGCTCGGGCGGGTCCCGGCCGGGGTGGAGCCGCTGCCCGGCGGGATCGACCCGGACGGCACCGTGCTGATCACCGGCGGGACGGGCGTGCTGGGCCGCATCCTGGCCCGTCACCTCGCCACCACCCACGGCGTGCGGCACCTGCTGCTGGCCGGGCGACGCGGCGGGGCGGCCGAGGGGATCGGCGACCTGGTCACCGAACTCGCCGGCACCGGTACGGAGGTGACCGTCGCCGCCTGTGACGCCGCCGACCCCGACGCGCTGGCGGCGCTGCTGGCCGGGGTGCCCGCCGCGCACCCGCTCACCGCCGTGGTGCACGCCGCCGGCGTCCTCGACGACGGCGTGCTGGAGTCGATGACCCCCGACCGGGTGGACGCGGTCGCGGTGCCGAAGATCGACGCGGCGTGGCACCTGCACCGCCTCACGGCCGACGCGGACCTCGCGGCCTTCGTCCTCTTCTCCTCGGCGGCGGCCACCCTGGGCAGTGCCGGCCAGTCCAACTACGCGGCGGCGAACGCCTTCCTCGACGCCCTCGCGGCGCACCGCCGGGCCCGCGGACTCGCCGGCATCTCGCTCGCGTGGGGCCTTTGGGAACAGGCCAGCGGCATGACCGGCCACCTCGGCGACGACGACGTGCGACGGATGGCCGAACAGGGCGCCGCCGGGCTCGCCACCGAGCAGGCGCTGAACCTCTTCGACGCCGCGTGGCGGCTCGACGCGGCGGCCGTCGTGCCGATGCGCCTGGACGTCGGGACGCTGCGGGGCCAGGCGGAGGCCGGCACCCTCGCGCCGATGCTCCGGGCCCTGGTCCGGGTGCCGATGCGGCGCTCGGCCGACGCCGCGGGCGCCCGCTCCGGCGGGGTGCAGCTCGGCCAGCGGCTCGCCGGCCTGGCCGGCCCGGAACGGCTCAAGGTGGTGCTCGACGTGGTACGGGCCAACATCGCCGCCGTCCTGGGCCACGCCGGCGCCGACGCCGTCGACCCGAACCGGCTCTTCACCGACCTGGGCTTCGACTCGCTCACCGCGGTCGACCTGCGCAACCGGCTCAACGGCCTGTCCGGGCTGCGGCTGCCGGCGACGCTGGTCTTCGACTACCCGACGCCGACCGCGCTCGCCGAGAAGCTGACCAGCGAGATCGCCGCCGACGCGGCGCCCTCCACACAACCCCTCTTCCAAGGCATCGACACGGTGGAGAGCCTGCTCAACGCCATCCCGCTCGACCCGGCGGCCCGGGCCCGGTTCACCGCCCGGATGCAGGACCTGCTCGCCAAGGCGTCCGACCTGGCAGCCGGGCCCGCCGCCGAGCCGGACCGGCCCGACCTCGACTCGGCCAGCGACGACGAGATCTTCGACTTCATCAGCAAAGAGTTTGGAATCTCCTGAGATGACCAACCTTCGGATCGAGGCAGGGGCCACCCGATGAGCGACGACAAGCTGCGGTACTTCCTCAAGCGGGTGACCGCGGACCTGCACGACACCAAGCGCAAGCTGCAGACCGTCGAGGCACGCGACCAGGAGCCGCTGGCCATCGTCTCGATGAGCTGCCGCTTCCCCGGTGGCGTCCGGTCACCGGAGGACCTGTGGGAGCTCGTCGCCGACGGTCGGGACGCGCTCACCGAGTTCCCCGACGACCGGGGGTGGGACCTGGAGGCGCTCTACGACCCCGACCCCAACAAGCCGGGCAAGAGCTACACCCGCATCGGCGGGTTCCTCGACGGCGCCGGTGACTTCGACCCGTCCCTGTTCGGGATCTCCCCGCGTGAGGCCCTCGCGATGGACCCGCAGCAGCGGCTGCTGCTGGAGACGTCCTGGGAGGCCGTCGAGCGGGCCGGCATCGACCCGCTGTCGCTACGCGGCAGTTCCACCGGTGTCTTCGTCGGGCTGAGCACCTCGAACTACGGCATGGGTCTGCCGCACGTGCCCGAGGGCGTCGACATGTACATCGGCACCGGCAACACGACCAGCGTCGCGTCCGGCCGGATCTCGTTCACCCTCGGCCTCAACGGCCCGGCCGTCACCGTCGACACCGCCTGCTCCTCCTCGCTGGTGGCCCTGCACCTCGCCGTGAACGCGCTGCGCCGCGGCGAGTGCGACCTGGCCATCGCCGGCGGCGTCACCGTCATGGTCACCCCCGGCGTCTTCGTCGTCTTCTCCCGGCAGCGCGGCATGTCCGTCGACGGCCGGTGCAGGGCCTTCGCGGCCGGCGCGGACGGCACCGGCTGGGGCGAGGGCGGCGGCGTGCTCGTCGTGGAGCGGCTGGCCGACGCCGAGCGCAACGGCCACCCGATCCTCGCCGTGATCCGGGGCAGCGCCCTCAACCAGGACGGCGCGTCCAACGGGCTCACCGCCCCGAACGGCCCCTCCCAGCAGCGGGTCATCCGGCAGGCCCTCGCGAACGCCCGGCTCGGCACCGCCGACGTCGACATGGTCGAGGCGCACGGCACCGGCACCACCCTCGGCGACCCCATCGAGGCGCAGGCGCTCATCGCCACGTACGGGCAGGACCGGCCCGCCGACCGGCCGCTCTGGCTGGGCTCGGTCAAGTCGAACATCGGCCACACCCAGAGCGCCGCCGGCGTCGCCGGGCTGGTCAAGATGGTCATGGCGCTGCGCAACGGCGTCATGCCGGAGACCCTGCACATCGACGAGCCCTCCCCGCACGTGGACTGGACCGCCGGGGCGGTGTCCCTGCTCACCGAGTCCAAGCCGTGGCCGGAGCTGGACCGCCCCCGCCGCGGCGGCGTCTCCTCGTTCGGCGTGAGCGGCACCAACGCGCACGTGATCCTGGAGGAGTACCGGCCGCGCGTCGCCGACCCGGCGGCCGTCGAGAGCGACGAGGCCGTCGAGGCCACCGCCGTCGCGCCCGCGCGACGCCCCGGCCTGGTCGCCTCGGACGTCACCGTCTGGCCGGTGTCTGCCCGGTCGAAGGCCGCCCTCGCCGGCCAGGCCGCCCGGCTCGCGCGGCACGTGCGCGAGCACGGCGACCTCGACCCGGCGGCGATCGGCTGGTCGCTCGCCACCACCCGCTCGACGTTCGACCACCGCGCCGCCGTGGCCGGCGTCGGCACCGACGAACTGCTCGCCGGGCTGGACGCCCTCGCCGCCGGCCACCCGGCCGGCAACCTCGTCACCGGTACGGTCACCAGCGCCGGCGCCGGCCCCGTCTTCGTCTTCCCGGGTCAGGGCGCCCAGTCGGCGCGGATGGCCGCCGGTCTGGTCGGGCGTACGCCGGTGTTCGACGCGAAGCTGGCCGAGTGCCAGCGGGCCCTGGTTCCGTATCTGGACGTGGACCTGGTGTCGGTGCTGACCGGCGACGACGAGTCGTGGCTGGAGCGGGTCGAGGTCGTGCAGCCGGTCCTGTGGGCCGTCGGCATCGCCCTCGCGGCCGTGTGGCGCGCGGCGGGCGTCGTCCCCGACGCGGTCGTCGGCCACTCGCAGGGCGAGATCGGCGCCGCCTGCGTGGCCGGCATCCTCACCCTGGAGGACGCCGCCCGGACCGTGGCGCTGCGCTCCCGCGCGCTCGCCGTGCTGCGCGGCACCGGCACGATGGCGTCGATCGACCTGTCCGCCGACGCCGTGGCCGAGCGGCTGCCGGCCTTCCCGGGCGTCGGCGTGGCTGCCGTCAACGGCCCGACCACCGTCGTGGTGTCCGGCCCGCCGCAGCCCGTCGCCGACCTGGTGGCGGCCTGCCAGGCCGAGGGCCTGCGTGCCCGGCTCATCCCGGTCGACTACGCCTCGCACTCCGAGGCCGTGCAGCAGGTCGCCGAGCAGCTCCGCGCCGACCTGGCCGACGTCACCCCGCAGGCCGGTCACACCCGGCTCGTCTCCACCCTGACCGGCGACTGGGCCGACCCGGCCTCGATGACCGCGGACTACTGGTACGACAACCTGCGCCGCACCGTGCGGTTCGACGCCGCCGTCCGGGTGGCGATCGCCGCCGGGCACACCACGTTCGTCGAGATCAGCCCGCACCCCGTGTTGACGATGCCGGTGACGGCCATCCTCGACGACAGCGGCGTCACCGGCCACACCCTGGGCAGCCTGCGTCGCGGCGACGACGACGCGACCCGGCTGCTGACCAACCTCGCCACCGCGCACGCCATCGGCCTGCCCGTCGACCTGGCGAACGTCCTCGCCGAGACCGAGGTCGCGCCGCTGCCCACGTACGCCTTCGACCACCAGCGGTTCTGGCTGGACGGCAGCGGCGGTCCCGACCTGGAGAGCCTGCTGGCGGGCGCGGGTGCGGGCGACCCGAGCGACGCGAGCTTCTGGGCCGCCGTGGAGCGCGGGGACGTCACCGCCCTCGCCGAGACCATCGCCACCGAGGACACCCCGGCGGACCAGGTTCTCGACGCGTTGCTCCCGGCTCTGCCGCTGCTCACCTCCTGGCGCCGGCAGCGGCGCCGGCAGTCCGACATCGACAGCTGGCGCTACCAGGACACCTGGAAGCCGCTGACCGGCGTCGCCAACCGGGGCATGACCGGCACCTGGGTCGTGGTCATGCCGACCGGCGACATCATCGAGCCCTGGCAGGACGCCTGCGTCGAGGCGTTCACGGCGGCCGGCGCGACCCTCGTCGAGGTGCCCGTCTCCACCCCCGACGTCGACCGCGACCAGTTCGGCAAGCTGCTCCAGGAGGCGCTCGCCGCCGCACCGGGCGGCGTCGACGCCGCCGCCGACGTGACCGGCGTGGTCTCGCTGCTCGCCTTCGACGAGCTGGCCCACCCGCTGCACCCCTCCGTGCCCGGCGGCTTCGCCGCCACCGTCGCGCTCTTCCAGGCCCTCGGCGACGTCGGCCTGCGCGCCCCGATGTGGAGCGTCACCTCCGGCGCCGCCTCCGTCGGCATGGCCGACCTGCTGCGCTCCCCGGTGCAGTCGCTGGTCTGGGGCTTCGGCCGGGTCGCCGCGCTGGAGCACCCGCAGCGCTGGGGCGGCCTCGTCGATCTGCCCGAGGCCGTCGACGAGCGCTGCGCCGACCTGCTGGTCGCGGCCCTCACCGCCGCCGGCGAGGAGGACCAGATCGCGGTACGTCCCGGCGGCCTGCTCGCCCGCCGGCTCACCCGGGTCCCGCTCGGCGACAGCCAGCCCGCCAACCCGTGGCAGCCGTACGGCACGGCGCTGGTCACCGGCGGCACCGGCGCGCTCGGTGGGCACGCCGCCCGCTGGCTGGCCCGCAGCGGGGTGGAGAACATCGTCGTCGTCAGCCGGCGGGGCATGGCCGCGCCGGGCGCGCAGCAGCTCGTCGACGACCTCACCGAGCTGGGGGCCCAGGCCACCGTGGTCGAGTGCGACGCCTCCGACCGCGACGCGCTGGCCGCCCTGATCGACGCGATCCCCGTCGAGTACCCGCTCACCACGGTCGTGCACGCCTCCGCCGTGCTCGACGACGCGATGATCAACGACATCCGGCCGGAGCAGATCGAGCGGGTGCTCCAGGCCAAGGTCGACGTCGCGTACAACCTGCACGAGCTGACCCTCGACCACGAGCTGTCCGCGTTCATCATGTTCTCGTCCTTCGCCGGCAGCGTGGCCAGCTCCGGCGTCGGCAACTACGCCCCGAGCAACGCGTTCCTCGACGCGCTCGCCCAGCACCGCCGTGGCCTCGGCCTGACCGCCACCTCCATCGCCTGGGGCGCGTGGGCCGGCGGCGGCATGGCCGACGGGCCGCTCGGCGAGCTGCTGCACCGCCACGGCGTACCCGAGATGACCCCCGACGCGGCCATCACCGCGCTGCACCAGGCCGTGGACCACGGCGAGGCGTTCCTCACCATCGCCGACATCGCCTGGGAACGGTTCTCCGTCGCCTTCACCGCCACCCGGCCCGGCCCGCTGATCAGCGACCTGCCGGACGTGCGGCGGCTCGCCACGGCCGAGAAGGTGGCCAGCGTGGAGGCCGGCGACGGCCCCGACTCGTTGCAGGACCGGCTCGCCGGGCTGCCCGCCGCCGACCGGCAGGCCGTGCTGCTCGGCCTGGTGCGCAGCCAGGTCGCCGCCGTGCTCAACTACCCCTCCGCCGAGTCGGTGGACGAGCACCGGGCGTTCCGGGAACTGGGCTTCGACTCCGTCACCGCCGTCGAGCTGCGCAACCGGCTCGGCTCGGCCACCGGCGTGGCCCTGCCGGTCACCCTGGTCTTCGACTACCCGACCCCGACGACCCTGGCGGAGTACCTCTTCGCCGAGGTCGCCCACGACGACGTGGTCACCCCGACCGCCCTCCTCGACGATCTGGACCGGATCGCCGACAGCCTCGACGTGGTGGCGCGGGACGAGGCGGCCCGGGTGCGGGCCACCGTACGCCTGCAGGCGATGCTCTCCCGGCTCGCCCAGGACAGCGGTGGCGCCGACATCGGCCGGCACCTCGACGACGCCACCGACGACGAACTGTTCGCGATGGTCGACAAGGACCTCGGCATCTCCTGACCTTCCAGCTCCAGCTCTCTCCCGTCCCTTTCGAGGAAGCGGCACTCCGATGGCCAACGAAGACAAGCTCCGCGACTACCTCAAGCGGGTCATGGCTGATCTCCACGACACCCGTCGCCGGCTCAGTGAGGCACAGTCCCAGGAACTGGAGCCGGTGGCGATCGTGGCGATGAGCTGCCGGTTGCCGGGCGGGGTGCGCAACCCCGACGACCTGTGGGAGCTGTTGCGGGACGGCCGGGACGCCGTTGCCCCCTTCCCGGACGACCGGGGCTGGGACCTGGAGCGCCTCTACCACCCCGACCCCGACCACCCGGGCACCTCGTACGCCCGGGAGGGCGGGTTCGTCGACGGGGCCGGGGACTTCGACTCCGCCTTCTTCGGCATCTCGCCCCGCGAGGCGCTGACCATGGACCCCCAGCAGCGGTTGCTGCTGGAGACGTCCTGGGAGGCCGTCGAGTCCGCCGGCATCGACCCCGCCTCGCTGCGCGGCAGCCGGACCGGGGTGTTCGTCGGCACCAACGGGCAGGACTACGGCACCCTGCTGATGGTGTCGCCGGACGGCGACGAGGGGCACTCGATGACCGGGGGCGCGGCGGCCGTCGCGTCGGGCCGGGTGTCGTACGCCCTCGGGCTGGAGGGGCCCGCCGTCTCCATCGACACGGCCTGCTCGTCGTCTCTGGTGGCGCTGCACCTCGCGGTGCAGGCGCTGCGGGCGGGGGAGTGCGACCTGGCGCTGGCCGGCGGGGTGACCGTGATGGCCACCCCGGGCCTCTACATCGGCTCCAGCCGGCAGCGCGCCCTCTCCCCGGACGGGCGGTGCAGGTCGTTCGCCGCCGCCGCCGACGGCGCCGGGTTCTCCGAGGGCGTCGGCTGGCTGCTGGTCGAGCGGCTGTCGGACGCCCGCCGCAACGGCCACCGCGTCCTCGCGGTGGTACGCGGCTCCGCCGTCAACCAGGACGGCGCGTCGAACGGGCTGACCGCCCCGAACGGGCCGGCGCAGCAGCGGGTGATCAGCCAGGCCCTCGCCTCCGCCCGGCTGTCCACCGCCGACGTCGACGTCGTGGAGGCGCACGGCACCGGCACCAAGTTGGGCGACCCGATCGAGGCGCAGGCGCTCATCGCCACGTACGGGCAGGACCGGGGGGAGGCCCCGCCGCTGCTGCTCGGCTCGGTGAAGTCGAACATCGGCCACGCCCAGGCCGCCGCCGGCGTGGCCGGCGTGATCAAGTTGGTGCTCGCCATCCGGCACGGCCTCGTCCCGGCGACGCTGCACGTCGACGCGCCGTCGCCGCACATCGACTGGACGGCCGGCGCGGTGGAACTGGCCACCGAGGCGCGGCCGTGGCCCGAGACGGGCCGGGTGCGGCGCGGTGCCGTCTCCTCGTTCGGCATCTCCGGCACCAACGCCCACGTGATCATCGAGCAGCCGGACGAGCCGACCGAGGGCCGCCCGTCCGACTCCGCCCCCGGTCTGGTCGCCGCCGACGCGTTCCTCTGGCCGGTGTCGGCCCGGTCGAAGGCCGCCCTGGCCGGGCAGGCCGCCCGGCTCGCGGCGTACCTGCGCAAGCGGGAGGGGACCGACCCGGCGGCGGTCGGCTGGTCCCTGGCGGCCACCCGGTCGACGTTCGACCACCGCGCCGCCGTGGTCGCCTCAACCGCCGAGGAGCTGCTGGCCGGGCTGGACGCGGTCGCCGCCGGTCTGCCGGCCGCGAACGTGGTCACCGGTGTGGCGTCGAATCCCGGCGCGGGCCCCGTCTTCGTGTTCCCGGGTCAGGGCGCCCAGTCGGCGCGGATGGCCGCCGGTCTGGTCGGGCGTACGCCGGTGTTCGACGCGAAGCTGGCCGAGTGCCAGCGGGCCCTGGCCCCGTATCTGGACGTCGACGTGGTGTCGGTGCTGACCGGCGACGACGAGTCGTGGCTGGAGCGGGTTGAGGTCGTGCAGCCGGTCCTGTGGGCCGTCGGCATCGCCCTCGCGGCCGTGTGGCAGCACGCGGGGGTGACCCCGCAGGCGGTGATCGGTCACTCGCAGGGCGAGATCGGCGCGGCGTGCGTGGCGGGCATCCTGTCCCTGGAGGACGCCGCGCGGACCGTGGCGCTGCGCTCCCGTGCGCTGGCGGTGCTGCGCGGCACCGGGACGATGGCGTCGGTGGACCTGTCGGCAGAGGCGGTCGCGGAGCGGCTGCCGGCCTTCCCGGGCGTCGGCGTGGCGGCGGTCAACGGCCCGACCACCGTCGTGGTGTCCGGCCCGCCGCAGCACGTCACCGACCTGGTGCAGGCGTGCCAGGCCGAGGGGGTCCGGGCGCGACTGATCCCCGTCGACTACGCGTCGCACTCGCCGGCCGTGCAGGAGGTCGCCGAGCAGCTGCGGGCGGACCTGGCCGACGTCACCCCGCAGGTCGGCCACACCCGCCTGGTCTCCACCCTGACCGGCGACTGGGTCGACCCGATCGCCATGGGCGCGGACTACTGGTACGACAACCTGCGCCGCACGGTGCTCTTCGACGCGGCCGTGCGGGTGGCGATCGCCGCCGGGCACACCACGTTCGTCGAGATCAGCCCGCACCCCGTGCTGACGATGCCGGTGACGGCCATCCTCGACGACAGCGGCGTCACCGGCCACACCCTGGGCAGCCTGCGCCGCGACGACGACGACGCGACCCGGCTGCTGACCAACCTCGCCATCGCGCACGCCATCGGCCTGCCCGTCGACCTGAGGAAGGTCCTGCCCACCGCGGCCGCCGTCGACCTGCCCACGTACGCCTTCGACCACCACCGGTACTGGCCCGCGCCGCCGGTCTTCCTCGCCGCCCCCGACGGCGCGCCGGACATCGACCGGTGGCGCTACCGGGTCACCTGGCGGGCCGTGCCCGACCTGCCGCTGACCTGGCTCGCCGGCAGCTGGCTCGTCCCGGTGCCCGCGGCGCTGGGCGACGACCCCCTGGTCGCCGACGTGCTGGCGGCGCTCGGCAACTTCGGCGCGGACGTCGTACCCGTGGCGCTGGACGCCACCGACGACCCGGCGGCGCTGGCCGACGCGCTGCGCGCCGCGCTTCCCGGCCCGGACGGGCCCGTCGCCGTGCTCTCGCTGCTGGGCCTGGACGAGCGGGCGCACCCGGAGCACCCGGCGACCTCGCTGGCCGTCTCCGGCACCGCCCTGCTGGTGCAGGCGCTCGGGGCGCTCGGCGTCGAGGCGCCGCTGTGGTGCGCGACCCGGGGAGCCGTCGCGGCCTGCGCCGACGACCCGGCGCCGAGCCCCGTCGCCGCCTCCGTCTGGGGGCTCGGCCGCGCGGTCGCCCTCGAACACCCCGCCCGCTGGGGCGGCCTGCTCGACCTGCCGGAGACCCTCGACGCGCAGGCCGGCGCCCTGCTCTGCGCGGCGCTCGGTGCCGCCGGCGGCGCGGACCAGTTCGACGACGGCGACGGCGCGGACCAGTTCGGCGACGGCGAGGACCAGCTCGCCGTGCGCGCGTCCGGGGTCTTCGTCCGCCGACTCGCCCGGATCACCGAGCCCGAGCCGACCGCGTCCGACGACACCTGGCGGATGCGCGGCACCGTGCTGATCACCGGCGGCACCGGCGGGCTGGGCGGGCACCTGGCCCGCTGGGCGGCCCGCTCCGGCGCCGCGCACGTCCTGCTGGCCAGCCGGCGCGGCCCGGACGCCCCGGGCGCCGCCGAGCTGGAGGCGGAGCTGACCGGCCTCGGCGTACGCGTCACCGTGGCCCGCTGCGACGTCGCCGACCGGGCACAGGTGGCCGACCTGCTCGCCGCCGTCCCCGCCGACGCCCCGGTGACCGCCGTGCTGCACACCGCCGCCGTCCTCGACGACGGGATCGTGGACACCGCCACCCCGCAGCGCCTGCACACCGTCGCCGCGCCCAAGTGCGCCGCCGCCGCTCACCTGGACGAGCTGACCCGGGACCTCGACCTGGACGCCTTCGTGCTGTTCTCCTCGGTCGCTGGCACCACCGGCAACGCAGGGCAGGGCGCGTACGGGGCGGCGAACGCGTTCCTCGACGCCCTCGCCGAGCGACGCCGGGCCGAGGGCCGGCCCGCCCTCTCGGTGGCCTGGGGCGCGTGGAGCGGGGCCGGCCTGCCCGCCGACAACGAACGCGCCCAGCAGCGGCTGCGCCGGGGCGGCATGGTCGGCATGGACCCGGACCTGGCCGTCGAGGCGCTCGCCTGGGCGCTGCGCCGCGGCGAGACCACCACCCTGATCGCCGACATCGACTGGGCCCGCTTCGCCCCCGCGTTCACCCTGGTCCGGCCCAGCCCGCTGATCGGTGACCTCGCCGAGGTGCGCGAGGCGACGCGGCCGGCCCCGCAGGAGACCGCCGAGGAGGAGCCGGACGTACCGTCGGCCCTGGCGCGGCGGCTCGCCGGGCTCGCCGCGGCGGAGCGCGCCGCGACGCTGCTGGAGCTGGTCCGCCAGTGCGCGGCGACCGCGCTCGGCTACGGCGCGGCCGACGACATCCCGGCCACGCTGCCCTTCCGCGACCTCGGCCTGGACTCGCTGACCGCCGTGGACATGCGCAACTTCCTGGCCACCGCCACCGACCTGCGGCTGCCCGCGACGCTCGCCTTCGACTACCCGAACCCGACGGCGCTCGCCGCGCACCTCGACGAACTGCTCACCGGGGCCGCCCCGGACGTGGCCACCCCCGCCCCGGCCGCGCCGGCCGACGACGACGAGCCGATCGCCATCGTGGCGATGAGCTGCCGCCTGCCGGGCGGGGCGGACACCCCGGAGCAGCTGTGGCAGCTCCTCGCCGCCGGCGGCGACGCGATCGGCGAGTTCCCCACCGACCGGGGCTGGGACCTCGACCGGCTCTTCGACTCCGACCCGGAGAAGGAGGGCACCAGCTACGCCCGCGAGGGCGGCTTCGTCGCCGGGGCCGCCGACTTCGACGCCGGGTTCTTCGGCATCAGCCCGCGCGAGGCCCTGGCCATGGACCCGCAGCAGCGGCTCCTGCTGGAGGCGTCCTGGGAGGCGATCGAGCGGGCCGGGATCGACCCGCACGCGCTGCGCGGCAGCCCCACCGGCGTCTTCGTCGGCACCAACTACCAGGACTACCGGAACCTGATGTTCAGCGCCGAGGGCGCCGAGGGGCACCTGATGACCGGCAACGCCGGCAGCGTGCTCTCCGGCCGGGTGTCCTACACCCTCGGGCTGGAGGGGCCCGCCGTCTCGGTGGACACCGCCTGCTCGTCGTCGCTGGTCGCGCTGCACTGGGCCTGCCAGGCGCTGCGCCGCTCGGAGTGCTCCCTCGCCCTCGTCGGCGGCGTCACCGTCATGTCCACCCCCGGGGTGTTCGTCGGCTTCAGCCGGCAGCGGGGCCTCGCCCCGGACAGCCGGGTCAAGGCGTTCGCCTCCGCCGCCGACGGCACCAGCTGGGGCGAGGGCCTCGGTCTGCTGCTCGTGGAGCGGCTCTCCGACGCCCGCCGCAACGGCCACCCCGTGCTCGCGGTGATCCGCGGCAGCGCCGTCAACCAGGACGGCGCCTCCAACGGCCTCACCGCGCCGAACGGGCCGTCGCAGCAGCGGGTGATCCGGCAGGCGCTCGCCAACGCCGGCCTCACCCCGGCCGACGTGGACGCCGTCGAGGCGCACGGCACCGGCACCAAGCTCGGCGACCCCATCGAGGCGCAGGCACTGCTCGCCACGTACGGCCGGGAGCGGCCCGCCGACCAGCCGCTCTGGCTCGGCTCGATCAAGTCCAACATCGGGCACACCCAGGCCGCCGCCGGCGTCGCCGGGATCATCAAGATGGTGCTGGCGCTGCGGCACGGCTACCTGCCGCAGACCCTGCACGTCGACGAGCCCACCGACCAGGTGGACTGGAGCGTCGGCGCGGTCGAGCTGCTCGGCGAGGGCCGCCCGTGGCCGGTCACCGGCCACCCGCGCCGGGCCGCCGTCTCCTCGTTCGGCATCAGCGGCACCAACGCGCACACCATCCTGGAGCAGGCCCCCGAGCCGTCCGCCGCCGAGCCGCCCACGGGGGACCCGGCCCGGCTGCCGGTGGTGCCGGTGCTGCTGTCGGGACGGACCGCGGTCGCGCTGGCCGCCCAGGCGGAGCGCTGGGCCGAGCAGCTCACCGGGCTGGAGGCCCCGCGGACGGTCGACGTCGGCTGGTCGTCGGCGACCTCCCGGGCCACCCTGGAGCACCGGGCCGTCGTCCTCGCCGCCGACCGGGTCGCCCTGGGCGCCGGGCTGCGCGCCCTCGGCGCCGGCGAGGACTCGCCGCTGGTGGTCACCGGCGTGGCCGCGTCCCGGCCGAAGGTGGCGTACCTCTTCTCCGGACAGGGGGCCCAGCGGGCCGGTATGGGTCGCGAGCTGGCCGAGGCGTTCCCGGTCTTCGCCGCCGCGCTGGACGAGGCCTGCGCCGCCCTCGACCCGCACCTGCCCCGCCCGCTGAAGCCGCTGCTCTTCGCCGAGCCCGACACCGCCGAGGCCGAGGCGCTGGACCGGACCGAGTTCACCCAGCCGGCGCTCTTCGCCGTGGAGGTGGCGCTGTTCCGGCTGCTCGAGGCGTGGGGCGTCCGCCCCGACGCCGTCGCCGGGCACTCCATCGGCGAGTTCGCCGCCGCCCACGCCGCCGGAGTGCTCTCCCTGGCCGACGCCGCCGAGCTGGTCGCCGCCCGGGGCCGGCTGATGCAGGCGCTGCCGGCCGGCGGGGCGATGCTCGCCATCGCCGCCACCGAGGCCGAGGTGACCGCCGGGCTCGGCGAGCGCGCCGACCGGGTCTCCGTCGCCGCCGTCAACGGTCCCGCCGCCGTCGTGGTGTCCGGGGCCGGCGACGCCGTCGAGGAACTGGCCGCCGAGTGGTCCGCCCGGGGTGTCCGGATCCGGCGGCTGGCGGTCAGCCACGCGTTCCACAGCCCGCTGATGGACCCGGTGCTCGACGACCTCGCCGCCGTCGCCGGACGGCTGCGGTACGAGGCCCCGACCATCCCGATGATCTCCACCGTCACCGGCACGCCCGTCGACGCGACGGAACTCGGCACGCCGGAGTACTGGGTGCGGCACGCCCGCGACGCCGTGCGCTTCGCCGACGCCGTCGCGGCGCTGCGGGAGCGCAACGTCACCGGCTACGTCGAGATCGGCCCGGACGGGGTGCTCACCGCCCTCGCCCAGGCGGTCCTGGCCGGGGACGCCCCGGCCGGCCGGGCCCCTCTGGTCGTGCCCGCCCTGCGTCGGGACCGTGCCGAGCCGACCACCCTGCTGCGGGCGGTCGCCGCGCTGCACACCCACGGCGTCTCGCCGGACTGGTCCACCCTCTACGAGGGCACCGGCGCGCAGCGGGTCGACCTGCCCACCTACGCCTTCGACCGGCAGCGTTACTGGCCGGAGCCGCCGCCCTGGGCCGCCCTGGCGGCCGAGGACGACCGCACCGAGGTCGAGCGCCGCTTCTGGGCGGCGGTCGAGGCCGAGGACCTCGAGTCGCTGACCCGCGATCTCGACGTGCACCGCGACCAGCCGTTCGGGACCGTGCTGCCCGCCCTGTCCGCCTGGCGGCGGCGGGGCCGGGAGCGGGCCCTGGTGGACGGCAGCCGGTACCGGGTCGTCTGGGAGCCCATCGCCCAGACCCCGGAGGAGCAGGATCCCGGCCGCTGGCTGGTGCTGCTGCCCGCCGACCGCGCGGACGACCCCGACCTGCACTCCTGCACCTGGGCCCTGGGCACCGAGGTGACCATCGTGCCCGTGGACACCGCCGCCGACTCCGACGAGCTGTGCGGCGGGTTCGCCGACGTCCTCACCGAGGCGCTCGGCGCGGGCGACGGACCACTGTCGATCCTCTCCTTCCTCGGCCTGGACGACACCCCGCACGGCGAGCACCCGGCCCTGCCCCGTGGCCTCGCCGCGACCGTGCACCTGCTCCAGCAGCTCGTCGACCTCGACGCCCCGGCCCGGCTCTGGTGCGTCACCCAGGGTGCCGTCGGCGTCGGCGACGGTGACGCCCCGGCCAACCCCCGGCAGGCGATGCTGTGGGGCCTGGGCCGGGTGGCCGCGCTGGAGCAGCCCGGCCGCTGGGCCGGGCTGGTCGACCTGCCCACCGACCTCGAGCCCTGGACGGCGATGCGGCTCGGCGGCATCCTGACCGGCGGCGGCGTGGAGGACCAGCTCGCCGTCCGCGAGTCCGGGGTGCTGGTGCGGCGGCTCGTCCCGGCCGTCACCGCCGGGGACCCCGCGCCGTGGCAGCCCCGGGGCACGGTGCTGATCACCGGCGGCACCGGCGCGCTCGGCGGGCACGTGGCCCGCTGGGTGGCTGGCGCCGGCGCGGAGCGGGTGGTGCTGACCAGCCGGCGGGGCACCGACACCCCGGGCGCCACCGACCTGCTCGCCGAGCTGACCGGCCTCGGGGTGGACTGCCGGGTCGCCCGGTGCGACGCCGCCGACCGGAACGCGGTGGCCGAGCTCCTCGCCGACCTCAGGCGGGAGGGACCGCCGCTGCGCGCGGTGGTGCACGCCGCGGGGGTCAGCGAGGTGGTGCCGCTGGCCGACACCACCCTGGAGGACCTGGCGTACGTCATCGCCCCGAAGCTGTCCGGCGCCGAGCACCTCGACGAGCTGCTCGACGGCGTCGAACTGGACGCGTTCGTGCTCTTCTCGTCCATCGCGGCGGTGTGGGGCAGCGGCGGGCAGGGCGCGTACGCCGCCGGCAACGCCTACCTCGACGCGCTCGCCGAGCGGCGGCGCGGCCGGGGCCTGCCGGCCACGTCCGTCGCGTGGGGGCCGTGGACGGAGTCGGGCATGTTCACCGAGGGCGCGGCGGAGCAGCTGCGCCGCCGGGGCCTGCGGGTGATGCCGCCGGGCGTGGCGATGGCCGGACTGCGGCACGCCCTGGCCGCCGGCGACACCTGCGTCACCGTCGCCGACGTCGACTGGGCGACCTTCGAGCCGCTGTTCACCTCGCTGCGGCCCAGCCCGCTGCTGGCCGACCTGCCGGCCGTACGCGCGCTGGCCGTCGCCCCCGCCGACGCGCCGGACGCGTCCGCGCCCGTCGCCCGGGACCTGCTCGCCGGGTTGCGGGCACTGCCCGGTGAGGAGCGCCGGGCCGCGCTGCTGGAGATGGTGCAGGAGGACGCGGCGAAGGTGCTCGGCCACTCCTCCGGCGACGTGATCGAGACCGACCGGGGCTTCCTGGACCTCGGCTTCGACTCGCTCACCGCCGTGGAGCTGCGCAACCTGCTCAGCGCGGCGACCGGGCACGACCTGCCCACCACGGTCGTCTTCGACTACCCGACCCCGGCCGGCCTGGCCGACCACCTCTACGAGGAGCTCTTCGGAGACGGGGACGGGGACGCCGGTGACGGCGGCGACGAGGAGTCGGTCCGCCGGGCCCTCGCCGCGATCCCGCTGGACGAGCTGCGTCAGGCGGGCCTGCTCGACCAGCTGCTCCAGCTGGCCCGTACGAGCGCCGGCTCGCCGGCCGTGGCGCCCGCCGCCCCGGCCGCGCCGCCCGCGCCCGAGGACCAGATCCGCGAACTCGACGTCGCCGGCCTGGTCCGGATGGCCCTGGAAGGCTCCGACTCGTGACCCGGCCCGCCCTGAGGAGCCCCCGATGAGTGTTTCACTGGACGAGGTCGTCGGCGCGCTGCGCGCGTCCCTGCTCGACAACCAGAAGCTCAAGCAGCAGAACCAGCAGCTCACCGCCGCGCTCAGCGAGCCGGTGGCGATCATCGGAATGAGCTGCCGGTTCCCCGGCGGCGTGGGGTCGCCGGAGCAGTTGTGGGACCTGGTGGCCGCCGGCACGGACGCGATGTCGGCGTTCCCCGACGACCGGGGCTGGGACCTGGGCGCGCTCTACGACCCCGACCCCGCCCGCGAGAGCCGGGGCACGTCGTACGTGCGGGAGGGCGGGTTCCTCTACTCCGCCGGGGACTTCGACCCCGCCTTCTTCGGCATCAGTCCCCGCGAGGCCCTCGCCATGGACCCGCAGCAGCGGCTGCTGCTGGAGACCGCCTGGGAGGCGTTCGAGCGGGCCGGCATCGACCCGACCACGCTGCGCGGCGCGCCCACCGGCGTGTACGCGGCGACCAGCAGTCAGGGCGACTACGCCGCGCTGCTCACCGGGGTCAGCGGCGGCGTCGAGGGCTACCTCGGCACCGGCAGCGCCGCCGCCGTGGCCAGCGGCCGGATCTCGTACGCCCTCGGGCTGGAGGGACCGGCGGTCACCGTCGACACGGCCTGCAGCTCGTCCCTGGTCGCGCTGCACCTCGCCTGCCAGGCGCTGCGGCTGGGGGAGTGCACCATGGCGTTGGTCGGCGGGGTGTCGGTGATGGCCACCCCGACCGTCTTCGTGGAGTTCTCCCGGCAGCGTGGCCTCTCCACCGACGGCCGGTGCAAGTCGTTCGCCGCCGCCGCCGACGGCACCGGCTGGTCCGAGGGGGCCGGCATGCTGCTGGTCGAGCGGCTTTCCGACGCCCGCCGCAACGGCCACCCGATCCTCGCCGTCGTGCGCGGCAGCGCCGTCAACCAGGACGGGGCGAGCAGCGGGCTGACCGCCCCGAACGGCCCGTCCCAGCGCCGGGTGATCCGGCAGGCCCTGACCAACGCGGGGCTGACCGCCGACCAGGTGGACGCCGTCGAGGCGCACGGCACGGGCACCACGCTCGGCGACCCGATCGAGGCGCAGGCGCTGCTGGCCACGTACGGCAAGGAGCGCCGCGCCGACCGGCCGTTGTGGCTGGGGTCGGTCAAGTCGAACATCGGGCACACCCAGGCGGCGGCGGGCGTGGCCGGGGTGATGAAGATGGTGCTCGCGATGCGGCACGGGGTGCTGCCGCCCACCCTGCACGTGGACGAGCCCACCCCGCACGTCGACTGGTCGGCGGGGGCGGTGTCCCTGCTGACCGGAGCGGAGCCCTGGCCGGAGACCGGGCAGCCGCGCCGGGCGGGGATCTCCGCGTTCGGGATCAGCGGCACCAACGCGCACGTGATCATCGAGCAGGCCGCCGAGGCGGACACCGCCAGCGCCCGGCCGGCCGGTACGCCCGCCCCGCCGGCCCCCTGGATCGTCTCCGCCCGGTCGGCGCCGGCCCTGGCCGGGCAGGCCCGGCGGCTGCTGGACCATCTGGCCGCCCACCCCGACCTGGCCCCGGCCGACGTCGCGTACTCGCTGGTCACCACCCGGGCGGCGCTGCCGCACCGGGCCGCGGTGATCGGCGACGACCCCGAGGGGCTGCTGGCCGGCCTGCGCGCGGTCGCCGAGGACCGCACCGCCTCCGGCGTGGTACGCGGGGTGGCCCGTCCGGCCGGCAGGGTCGCGTTCCTCTTCACCGGCCAGGGCGCCCAGCGCCTCGGCATGGGCGCCGAGCTCTGCCGCCGGTTCCCGGTGTTCGCCGCCGCCTTCGACGAGGTGGCCGGGGAGCTGGACCGGCACCTGGGGCGACCGCTGCGGGAGGTGGTCTTCGCGGACCCCGACTCGCCCGAGGCGGCGCTGCTGGACCGGACCGAGTTCACCCAGCCGGCACTGTTCGCCTACGAGGTCGCCGCCTTCCGGCTGGTCACCGCGTGGGGACTGCGCCCGCAGCACCTGCTCGGCCACTCGGTCGGCGAGCTGGCCGCGGCGCACGTCGCCGGCGTGCTGTCGCTGGCCGACGCGGCGAGCCTGGTGGCCGCCCGGGGCCGGCTGATGCAGCAACTGCCGGCCGGCGGGGCGATGCTGGCGGTGCGGGCGTCCGAGGCCGAGGTGATGCCGCTGCTCGACGAGCGGGTGGCGCTGGCCGCCGTGAACGGTCCCCGGTCGGTGGTGCTCTCCGGCGACGAGGAGGCCGTGCTCGCGGCCGGCGCACGGCTCGCCGCCCAGGGCCGGCGGTCCCGCCGGCTGCGGGTCAGCCACGCCTTCCACTCGGCCCGGATGGACGGCATGCTGGCCGACTTCCGGGTCGTCGCGGAGAAGGTCACCTGGCACCCGCCGACCCTGCCGGTCGTCTCCGACCGCACCGGCGAGCCGCTCACCGCCGCCCAGGCCACCGATCCGGGCTACTGGGTCGACCACGTCCGGGACACCGTCCGATTCCACGACGGGATCGCCACCCTGGCCGCCGCCGGCGTGGGGACCTTCCTGGAGCTCGGCCCCGACGGCGCCCTGACCGCGCTGGCCCGTGAGTGCCTGCCCGACGTCGAGCCGGCGGCCTTCGTGCCGCTCGGCCGCCGGGACCAGCCGGAGCCGGCCACCCTGCTCGCCGCGCTCGCCGCCGTCGACCTGCGCGGAGCCGGGGTGGACTGGCCGGCTCTCTTCGCCGGCAGCGACGCCGCCCGGATCGAGCTGCCCACCTACGCGTTCCACCACGAGCGGTACTGGCCGGACCCGCCCGTCGTCGACCTCGGCCAGCCCGCCGCACCCGGCGACGACGAGGAGTTCTGGGCCGCCGTGGCGGAGGACCAGCCGGCCGCGCTGGCCGCCGCGCTCGGCCTCGGCGCGGACCGGCACGAGGCGCTCGCCGAACTGCTGCCCGCCCTGGCGTCCTACCGGGACCGGCGGCGTCGCGGCTCCGAGCTGGACGGCCTGCGGTACCGCGCCGAGTGGACGCGCGTCGACGCGCCCTCCGCCGGCACCGCCCCGACGGGCGAGTGCCTGGTGGTGGCCGGGGCGGCGACCGACGCCACGGCCGTGCTGGCCGCACTGCGCGCCGAGGGCCTGACCCCGGTGCTCGTGACCGTGGCCGACGACCCGGACGAGATCGCCCGGGCCCTGCCCGCCGACGGCGCCCCGCCGGTCGTGCTCTCGCTGCTGGCGGCGGGGGAGCCGGCCCGGGCCACCGGGACGGCCGCGCTGGCCGCGACCGCCGCGCTCGTGCGGGCCCTGGGCGCCGCCGGCAGCACCGCGCCGGTGTGGACCGTGACCCGGGGCGCGGTGGCGGTCGGCGCGCACGACCCCGCGCCCGGCGTCGCCGGGGCGTACCTCTGGGGTCTGGGCCGGGTGCTGGCGCTGGAACAGCCGCGGCTCTGGGGCGGGCTGGTCGACCTGCCGGCGGAGCCGGACGAGGCCGCGCTCGCCGTGCTCGCCCGGCTCGTCGCGGCCGGCGGCGACGAGGACCAACTGGCGGTGCGCTCCGACGGGCTGTACGCGCGGCGGCTCTCCCGCGCGCCGGCCGGTGTCGCCGCCGACGCGGACTGGCGGCCCCGGGGCGCGGTCCTGGTGCACGGGGCCGCGGCGGTGCGCACCCCGCACCTGCTGCGGTGGCTCGCCGACCGCGGCGCGACCCACCTCGTCCTCGTCGGCCCCGTCGCGTCCGCCGGCACGACGGGCCGGGACGTCGCCGTCACCGCCGTCGACGACCTCGACGCGCTGCCCGAGGCGCTGGACCGGCTGGCCGCCGCCGGCACCGGAGTCCGCACCGTGCTGCACGTCGCCGACTCCGACGGGGCCGGCGACCCGGTCGCGACGCTGGACCCGCGCGACCTGGCCCATGCCGTGGCCGCCCGCACCGCCGAGGTGGAACTGCTCGACCGGATCTGCGCCGACCGGCCGATCGACGAGTTCGTCGTCTTCACCTCCACCGCCGCCGTCTGGGGCAGCGGGGGAGCGGCGGTCGCCGCCGCCGTCGGCGCCGGCCGTCCGGCCACCGTCGTCGCGTGGGTGCCCTGGGCGGACGAGGTCACCGACCCGGCGCAGCTGCGCCGCCGGGGGGTCCGTCCGCTTTCCACCGCACTGGCCGTGTCCGCGCTGCAGCAGGCCGTGGGGCGCGGCGACGACCAGCTCGCGGTCGCCGACCTCGACTGGCCCGCGTTCGTGCCGGCCTTCACCGCCGTACGGCCCAGTCCGCTGCTGCGCGGCGTGCCCGAGGCGGTGGCCGCCGCGGACCGCGACACCGGCTCCGGTGGCGAGGCGACCGACCCGGCCCGGGCGCTGCGGGACCGGCTGGCCGGCGTCCCGGCCGGTGATCGGCACCGGATCCTGCTGGACCTGGTCCGGGCGCGCGTGGCCACGGTGCTCGGGCACGCCTCGCCCGGGGCGGTCGAGGAGGACCGGGACTTCCTGGAACTCGGCTTCGACTCGCTGACCGCGCTGGAACTGCGGGACGCGCTGCGCCAGGAGACCGGGGCGGAGCTGTCGGCGACCCTGCTCTTCGACCACCCCACCCCGACGGCGCTGGCCCACCACCTGCACGGTCAGCTCGTCGGCGCGGACGAGGCCGGGGACTCCCCGGACGCCGCCGGGGGACCCGCCCCGCAGAGTGCCGGTGGCGGCCTGCTCGGCGGGCTGTTCAACCAGCCGAAGGCGCGCGAGGACCCCGCCGGGTACGCCGAACTCCTGGTCAAGCTCGCCCAGTTCCGGCCCAGCTTCAGCGAACCGGCGCAGCTCACCCGCCCGGCCGGCATCCTCCGGCTGGCCGAGGGGGGCGCCCCTGCGCAGTTGGTGTGCTGCTGCACCATGTCCCTGCTCTCCGGGGCCCACGAGTACGCCCGGCTCGCCGCCGGCTTCCGGGGGCTGCGCAACGTCTGGGCCCTGCCCAACCCCGGCTTCGGCGTGGGCGAGGAGCTGCCCGCCGACCTCGACGCCCTGCTGCGGGTGCACGCCGACACGGTGCTGCGCGCCGTCGGCGCCGGCCCGTTCGTGCTGGCCGGCCACTCGGGCGGCGCGATGGTGGCCAACCTGCTCGCCGGCGAGCTGGAGCGCCAGGGCCGGACGCCGGCCGCGGTGGTGCTCATGGACACCTACCCGGCGAACAGCGAGGTGCTCGGCGGGTGGGTGCCGCAGCTGCTCGACGGGATGATCGACCGGGACAGCGCGTACACGCCGATGGACGACTGGCGGACGACCGCGTGGGCCGGCTACCTGCCCCTGTTCCTGGACTGGCAGCCGACCGAGATGGCGGCGCCGACGCTGCTGGTCCGGGCCAGCGAGCCGTTGGGGGAGTGGGACGGCGAGGAGGACGGCTGGCGGTCGCGCTGGCCGTACCCGCACGAGGTGGCGGACGCGGCCGGCGACCACTTCAGCATGGTCGCCGACCGGGGGCCGGAACTCGCCGGCACGGTGCAGCGGTGGCTGACCGCGCGGGGCCTGTGACCGTTGCCGCCCCTGGTGTGCCCCTAGCGCCCCCTATCGGCACACGTACATCTATCGGACCGACGTTTCAGGACGGAGCATGACGACGTGGACGAGGCAGTGGTGGTCACGGAGCTGGTCAAGCGGTACCAGCCCAACATGCCACCGGCGGTGGACGGACTGAGTTTCTCCGTCGGCGCCGGTGAGGTCTTCGGCCTGCTCGGGCCGAACGGCGCCGGCAAGACGACGACGATCGGGGTGCTGACCACGCGGGTGCGCGCCACCTCGGGTCGGGCCCAGGTGTGCGGCGCCGACGTGATCGGCGCGCCGGCCGTCGCCCGGCAGTTGCTGGCGGTCGTACCGCAGCGGGTGAACCTCGACCGGGCGCTGACCGTCCGGCAGAACCTGCTGTTCCACGCGGCGTACCACCGCGTGCCCCGGGCGGAGCGCATCCGGCGGGCGGACGAGCTGCTGGATCAGATGGGGCTCAAGGACTTCGCGAACCACCGCACCGACTTCCTGTCCGGCGGCCTCGCCCAGCGCACGATGATCGCCCGTGCGCTGATGCACTCGCCCCGGGTGCTCTTCCTCGACGAGCCGTCCGCGGGCCTCGACCCGCAGTCCCGGCTCTTCGTGCACGACCGCATCGCCGAGCTGAAGCGGGCCGGGGTGACCGTGGTGGTCACCACGCACGACATGGACGAGGCGGAGAAGCTCTGCGACCGCGTCGGCATCGTCGACCACGGCAAGCTGCTCACGTTGGACACCCCGTCCGCGCTGACCCGTACGCTGCCGGGCAGCAGCACCCTGACCCTCGTGGTGACCCCCGGCGCCCCCGCCGAGGAGGTGCGGGCCGCGCTCGACGCGATCCCGGACGTGGAGCAGGTGGAACACTTCAAGGTGACCGCCCCGGCGCCTGCCGCCGCGCCGGCGTTCCCCGGCATGCCCGCGATGCCGATGCCCGCGCCGGCCCCCGACGCGCCCGTCGATCCGGACGCCCCGCTCTCCTTCCGGGTCTACACCAGCGGTCAGCCGGCCAACGCCATCCCGATGGCGATGAAGATCCTCGCCGACCTGGGCTGCGAGGTCCGTGACCTGAACATCGGCCAGCCCAGCCTGGAAGATGTCTTCATCCACCTGACCGGAAGGGAACTTCGGTGAGCGTCGCCGCCCCCGCCCCCCCGTCCGCGCCGTCGCCGGCCTCGTCGCCGCCGCCGGTGCGCGCGCTGGACCAGTTCGCCACGTTCCGGGCGGTGCTCTCGCGGGACCTGTTCGTCACCGGCCGGGAGCTGGTCGGCTTCCTGCTCCAGGTCTTCATCCAGCCGCTGTTCATGCTGCTGATCTTCGGCAAGGTGCTCAGCGACCTGGGCTACGCCAGCGACGACTTCAGCAACGTGCTGCTGCCCGGCGTCATCGCGCTGAACGCCTTCCTGATCGGGCTGGAGAACACCGCCCTGCCGATGATGATGGACTTCTCCTTCACCCGGGAGATCGAGGACCGCCTCCTGGCGCCCATGGCGATTCCGCTGGTGGCCCTGGAGAAGATCGTCTTCGGCGGCATCCGCGGCCTGATCGCCGGCGTGGTGCTGATCCCGGTCGGCATGCTCATGCTCGGTGTCACCTGGCCCTGGGCGGTCGTGCTCAAGGTGATCGGGGTACTGGCGATCGGCGCGCTGGTCGGCGCGGCGGTCGGCCTCGCCTTCGGCACGCTGGTGCCGACGCAGCACATCCAGATCATGTTCACCGTGGTGATGACCCCGCTCATGTTCACCGGCGCGACCCAGTTCCCGCTGCTCGGCCTGGACTCGCTGCGCTGGTACCAGGTGATCTGCGCGCTCAACCCGCTGACCTACATCAGCGAGGCGACCCGGTCGCTCGTCGGCCCGCCGGGGGTCGAGTCGCTGCCGCTCTGGCTGTGCATGTGCGTCCTCGCCGGGGTCTTCGTGGTGTTCTCGATGATCGGCATGCGTGGCTTCATGCGCCGCGCCATGGACTGACGGAACAGCGGCTGAACCCGACCACCTGAACAGTCCTCGACAGGCCGATGGCCCGAGCCGCTCCCGCGGCCCGGGCCATCGGCGTCCAGGTGACCGGTTCCGGCCCGCCTGGTCCGCCCCCACCGCTGGTTCCGCCGACGGGTGGCGTCGACCGAGCCGGGTCCGCCCCGGGGTGGCCGTCGCCGTCGCTGTCCGTCGAGCGTGCCGACTCGCGGAACGTCGAGGACGTGCGCCCGCCGAGCTCGAGCGACCTGCTGGGTGAGGAGACGTTCGCGTGGGCGGAGCTGTGGAGCCGGCGGATGCGTCAGGCCGGCGGGGTCACCGCCGCCGCCGACCTCGTGCTGCGGCACCGCGACGAGGCGGAGGCCCGTCGTACCGTCGGGCTGGCCGTCGGCTGATCTCCCGGCTGTCGTACGCGCCGAAGGGGCGCGGTGGGTCGCACCCACCGCGCCCCTTCGGCGTCTGTGTCAGGACGCGGCGCCCTGGGTCTCGTCGGCCAGCGCCTCCGCGTACGCGACGAGCCGGGACGGCAGGTCCGTGCGCCGCTTCACGTCCAGCTTGCGGTACACCCGGGTCAGGTGCTGCTCGACCGTGCTCACCGTGATGAAGAGCTTGCTGGAGATCTGCCGGTTGGTGTGCCCCTGGGCGGCCAGCGCGGCGACCCGGCGCTCGGCGTCGCTCAGCCCGTCGTCGGGCTCCTGCAACTCGGCGGCGGCCGGGTACGCCGGCAGCCCGCTGCCCGGCTCCCGGCGGATCAGCCGCTGGGCCAGCACCGACGCCCCGCAGTCCTGGGCGAGCTGGTAGGCCCGGCGGACGAGCAGCCGGGCGCGGGCGGAGTCCCCGGCACGTTGCAGCGTCTGACCGGTGTCGCCGAGGGCCCGGACGAGCTCCAGCCGGTCACCGCTGGACTGGAGCAGGTTGACCGCCTCGGAGAGCAGCTTGCGACGGTGGTCCTGGGCGGCGGTGGTGGCGAGCAGCCGGAGCGTACGGCCCCGGGTCCGGTCGTCGACCCCGTGCGGCACCCGCAGCTGCTCCTGGAGCAGCTGCGTGGCCTGAGCCTTGTTGCCGACGCTGAGCTGCACCCGGGCCAGCTCCAGCCGCCACGGCACCAGCCCGGCCGCGTCGATGCCCCAGGCGCGCATCAGCTCGCCGCACCGCCGCAGGTCGGTGGTGGCGGCGTGTGGCCGACGCACGGCCAGGTGGTGCCGGGCCCGGGCGGCCAGGTAGTGCAGGCCCAGCGGGGTGCGGAACATGCCGGGCGGGACCGGGTGGGCGAGCCACCGGTCGGCCTCGGAGAGCCGGCCCGACTCGGTCGCGCAGGCGACCAGCGTGGCCAGCGGGCCGGCGACCGCCACTCCCCAGGCCGGGGCGGGCATGTCCTCCAGGGCCGCCCGGGCGTGGTGCTCGGCGCCGGGCAGGTCGCCGACGCGCAACGCGGCCTCCGCCCGGACCGCCCGGATGACGGCCCGCCACACCGGGGCGTGCTGGGCCACCGGCCGGCCGAGCAGCACGTCCCCCCAGACCGCGGCCCGGTCGGACCGACCGGCCCAGAGCAGCGCCAGCAGGGGAGCGGTCAGCAGACCCAGCGCGCCGTCGTCCGTGTGGTGGCGCTGGAGCAGCTGCTCGGCGGTGGCCACGGTGTCGTTGTCCGCGGCCGGCGTCAGCGCGGTGCCGAGCACCGTCACCGCCTGGAGCAGCGGGCTGATCGTGGTCGGCGCGCTCGCCGCCCGGCTCCAGGTGCTCGGCGTCTCCCGCACAGTGGTCAGGTGGTCCGGGTGGGAGAGGGAGACCAGCAGCTGCATCATCCGCAGGCGACCGGCCAGGCCGCCCGAGCCCTGCTCCTCGTCCGAGGAGAAGGCGCTGACCGCCTCGGTGGCCTCGTCCACCCGGCCCTGCCAGAGCAGGTAGGGCACGGCCGACAGGCCCGCCTCGGTGGACCACCCGGCGGCCCGCGCCTTCTCCACCAGCTCGGTCAGCTGCCCGTTCACGGTCAGCGGGTTGATCTGCCAGCGGGCGTTCACCAGCATCTCGGTGGTGGCGGTCCGCTGCTGCTCGTCCACCGGCGCGCGGAAGACCAGGCGCAGACACGCGGCGGCCACGTCCGGCCGGCCCGACGCCAACGCGTGCCCGGCGGCGTCCTGGAGCACCGGCACCATCCAGGGCGCGCTCGTCGAGCCGGCGGCCACCAGATGCTCGGCGACCACGCTCGGCTCGGCGCCGTGGTCGTGCAGCACCTCGGCGGCCCGCTGGTGCAGGCTCCGCCGTTCGTCGGCCGACATGTCGCCCAGGATCGAGCGCAGGATGCGCGGGTGGCGCAGCTGGTCGGCCTCCATCAGGCCGGAGGTGCGCAGCACCCGTACCGCCGGGGCCGTGGACTCGGGCACCACGTCGAGGAGATGGCCGAGCAGCTCGGCCGGCGCGGGCCGGTCGAGCACCGCCAGCGCCTGGGCCACCCGGCGCACCCCCGGCTCGTGCCGGTAGAGGCAACCGAGCACGGCCTGGTCGAACGCGTCGCCGACGACCGGGCCGTAGTCGTCGCTCATCTCGCCGTCGGCCCGCTCCTCGAGCAGCGCCCGGGTGAGCAGCGGATTGCCGCCGGTCATGCGCACGCAGAGTTCGGCCGTCCTCCGGGCCTCGGCGTCGTCGGCTCCGCCGCCGACCAGCCGGGCGATGGCGTCGACGGTCAGCGGTGGCAGGCCGATCCGGGAGAAGTGCGGCTGGCTGAGCAGTTCGGCCCGGAACAGTGGGTGCGGCGGGCGCAGCGTCGACGCCTCCGCGAGCACGACCATGATCCGGGCGTGGCGCAGCCGGCGGGTCACGTAGAGGAGGCAGTGCAGCGAGGCCGGGTCCGCGTGGTGCACGTCGTCGACGGCGAGGACCAGGGGACCGGCGTTGGTCAGGTCGAGCAGGGTGGCGAAGAGGCCGTGCAGCAGGGGTGCCCAGGCCCGGTCGCCGTCGGCCGCCTCACCGCCGGGCTCGGGCAGCGGTACGGCGAAGGTGGCGTCCCGCATCAGCTTCTCGACCCGCGCCGTCGCCTCGGGCGTGAGCCGGGCGCTGTGGAACAGTTGCCCGATCACTCCCAGGTGCAGCCCGCGTTCGGCCCGGGAGCCGGCGGCGCTCATCACCTGCCCGCCGGCGCCCGCCGCCCACTCGCTGAACGACTCCAGCAGGCTGGTCTTGCCGCTCCCCACGGCGCCGGTGACCAGCGCGACGTGTCCGCGCTGCTGGTCCTCGCACGCGCGGAACGCGCGCCGGAGACGGGTCGTCTGTTCCTCTTGCTGCACCAACACCAGCGTGTCAGCCCTTCTCGTACGCGGCGCGGAACCGGGAACCCCGGTGTGACCTACGCCGCCTCCCCCTTGCCGGACAGCCGCCCCTCCACCCGCGTCTACCGGGTAGGGGTGGAGCGCACCGGGCCGCCGTGCCGGGTGGACCTGGAAATCTTCCGCCGGACCGGGGTTGTCGCCGTACGGTCCGCGTGTTGAGGCGAGTCTGGCACCGGCGCGGGTGTGCGACAACGGGCGCGAGACCCCATCGTTTCGCGCACAAACCTGCGGCTCTGAACCGCATTTAGGGGTTGCGCGATTCGCGGTGAGGGGTATCCGACCCGGCCTGGCGGGGGAGGTGACGACACGATGTGTGGCTGGTGTCGGGTGTGTGGCTCGATGGTGTCACATCAGGCGTCGCGGCGCATGCCCGCCGGCACGGAAAGTGGCCGCGAGCGGACTCGCGGCGACGGGCGGCGGCGGCGACCGGCCGGGCATCGCGGGGCTGTGCGGGGGAGAGGCCGACGACGAACGGCGGACGAGGGGTGGGTCCGCAGTGGACGGACCGCGACGATCGGCGCAGGGCAGGCGAGGTCCGCGTGGACGGCCACGACGACCGGCGGAGGCGAGGTCCGCGTGGACGCCGGCGACGCTCGGCGGAGGCGGAGATGGAGGCCACGGTAAACGGCCGGCGACGGTCGGCGGGAACCGGGTTCACCGGCCGGCGAACGATCGACGGTGGCGCGGGCCGAGGGGGGACGCCCGGACGGCCGGAACGGTCGCGACTGCCGGCGGCGGCCGGAACCCGGGTGGGCGGTGGGCCGGGTGGGCGGCCGGCGGCGGTCAGCGTAGCCGGGGTCCGTCAGGCCGGCGGCCCGGGTCGCCGGGGCCTCGCGACGGTGGGTCCAGGACCGTCGCGCCGGGTCGGTTCAGGCGCAGCCGGGCGGCCAGTTCGCTGCGCGAGTTGACGTCGAGCTTGCGGTAGATGCGGGTCAACCGCTGCTCGATCGCACTGACGGTCAGGAAGAGCTTCTCGGCGATCTCGCGGTTGGTGTGCCCCTGGGCGGCGAGGGTGGCGACACTGCACTCCGCGTCGGTCAGCCCGTGGACCACGGCCGTCGTGTCGGGGCGGCCCTCGGCGGCACCGTTCCTGGCGGTGGGGGCGCCGGGCCGCAGCGTCGGGATGCCGCACTCCTCGGCGAGCAGCCGGGCCGACCGCGACGCGACGCGGGCCTGCCGCCGGTCGCCGACCTGCTGGTAGGCGTGCCCGAGGTCGGCCAGGTTGTGCGCCAGCTCCATCCGGTCGCCGCACTGCCGCAGCAGCCGGACGGCGCTGCGCAGGTGCGGGATCCGGTCCGGCCCGTCCTCCGTGGCGGCCAGGACCCGCAGGGCGGCGGCCCGGTGCCGGACGTGGACGGGGCGCAGCCGGGCCAGCTCGTCGCGGACCAGCCTGCCGGCCTGCTGGCGGCGGCCCATCCGGAGCAACGCCCGCGCCGACTCGGTGCGCCACGGGACGAGACCCGAGAAGTCCAGCCGCCAGCGGCTCATCAGCTGTCCGCAGAGCTGGAAGTCGGCCAGTGCGGCCTCCGGGCTGCCCGCCGCGAGGGCGTGCATCCCACGGGCCTGGAGGTAGTGCAGCCCGATCGGGGTCTCGAACATCGCCGGGGGCACCGGCATCTGGATGCAGGCCGCCGCCGCGTCGAGCTGGTCCATGAAGGTGAGGGCCCGGATCCGGACGGCGAGCGGTATCCCGATCACCACGCCCCAGCCCTTCGGCGAGAGCTGACCCAGCGCCTCGTCCGCCAGCCTCTCGGCTCGGGGCAGGTCGCCGAGCCGTCCGGCGACGGTCGCCCGGAGGGCCGTGAGCAGCGCCGACGGGGTGGGGTAGCGCGGCGTCGCGGGATCGCGGCCCAGCCGGTCGCACCAGTCGCCGGCCAGGTCCAGCCGGTCGGCGTAGATCATGGCGATGAGGGCGCAGACGGCCGTCCACATGTTCGGCTCGTCGTCCAGCCCGGTGGTCGACAGCGCCCGCTCGGCCTGCTCGACCGCGCTGGCGTCGCCGCGGTCGAGCACGGCGGACAGCAGGGTGGCTCCCGCGATCCCGCGCTTGACCTTCGCCAGCGTGAGCGGGTCCCGGGCGGCCACGGTGGGCGCGGGGCGGTCGACCATCACCCCGGGGTAGAGGGTCGACATCCAGCTCGTGGTGACGAGCAGTTCGGCAGCGGACCTCGGATCGGCGCTGTCCGCCCGTTCGCTCAGGTGGCTGACGAGCTCGACGGCCTTGTCGATCTCACCGTGCCAGAGCAGGTACTGGATGGGACCGGCGGCCTGCTGGCTGCCGAGGTGCCCGGCGCGGATGGCGGTGACGACGCCGACCAGGTGGGGGATCGCGGCCTGCGGGTCGAGGCGCCACTCGGCGCGGACCAGCGCGGAACGGATCCGCGCGCGCAGGCACTCGCCGGCGCAGCCCCGGTGCGCGCGGCGCAGGTAGCGCAGCGCGGTCTCCACCTCGCCGTCGAGCAACGCCTGCTCCCCGGCCTCCAGCAGGGTCTGCGCCATCCAGGGCTCGGCGAGCTCGTCGATCCCGACCAGATGGGGCGCGATCCGGGCCGGGGCCGCTCCGTCCTCGTGCAGCAGGCAGGCCGCCTCCAGGTGCAGCCGTGCGCGTTCCTCGGCGGTCGTTCCGTCGATCACGGCCTGGCGCACCGCCGGATGGCGCAGCCCCTGCGCGGTGATCAACCCCGCGCTGGTCGAGTCGTCGATCGCGCCCAGCGCGGCCCGGGACCGTACGTCGACGAGCTGGGGCAGCAGGTTGCCGTGCAGCGGCTCGCCGGTCACGGCCAGCACCCGGGCGGCATTGAGCACCAGGTGGTCGCAGCGGTACAGGCAGCTCAGCACCGCCTCCCGGAAGGACTCCCCGGCCACCGGGCGGTCGGCGGGCCGGGGCGCGTCGGCCTGGTCCTCGGCGAGCGCCTGCACCAGCAACGGGTTGCCGCCGCTGATGCGCTGGCTCTCCTCGGCGATGGTCCGGGCGACCGGCACACCGAGTCGCTGGGCGAGCAGCTGGAACGTCCCCTCGGCGGTGAGCGGTGACAGCCGGATGCGCTGCAGCCTCGCCGGTTGCAGCAGTTCGGCGTGCACGTCGGGACGCCACGGCCGGGTGCGCGGCGCCTCCGTCAGGACGATCAGCACGGGCAGGGCGGAGATCCGTCGGGCCACGTAGTCGAGGCACCGCAGCGACGGCACGTCGGCGTGGTGGACGTCGTCGACCGCGATGACCAGCGGCCCCTGCGTGGTCATCTCCAGCAGCGCGCCGCCGATCGCGGCGGTGGCCAGGGCCGTCTCCTCGCGGTCCGTGTCGTCGGCGTCGGTCCAGGCGAGGGCACCCGCGTCCAGTAGCCGCTCGAGGCGGGCCAGGGTGTCCGGACTGCCGGCGCCACTCAACGGCGCCGCCCGGACGAGTTGCCGGATGACCTCGAGCGGGACGGTGCGTTCGGCGCGGGAGGCACTCGCGCCGAGGACACGCGCTCCGGTGCCGCAGGCCCGCCGGGCGAAGGCCTGCAACAGCGTGGTCTTGCCGGAGCCGACCGGACCGGTCAGCACGGTCACCGTCCGCTCGGTCGGGGAGGCGCCGTTTCGCCACAGGTCCGCCAGCCGGCTCTCCAGCAGGCTGAGCTGGCACGACCGTTCGATCAGCTCCATGGGCGTGGCCCCTGAGGGAGGGTGTGGTGCGCGGTCACCCGACGAGCCGTCCGCCCTGCACGGCCCTGGAGCTCGACGAAATCGGAGACCGGCAATTCTTGACCCATTCCATTATTAGCAAATATAGACGACCATCGAGAGAAGTCGGCGAAACATCGACCGACATGATCGGCTGGCGACCCCGGGTCGCCCCCTGCCAGCGTCGGCGATAATTCCCCACCCCTCCGGGTCGGTCTCCCCCTATCGACCACTGTGATGGTGGGAGTATGGCAGTCCGGCAATTGGGCGGCAAGCCGAGGTTTGTAAAGGATGGGCAAACATCGGGTCTATGTCGCCGCCGGTCCGGCCGGGCCTTCGATGCGCGTTTGACAGCGGAAAGTCGTCGCGTGATCTCGTAACGTGACAGGACGCATTTGTGGCCCATTGGTCCCGCCCTTTTCGGCCCGCTCGGCGATTGGCGGGCGCGATCTTGCGTGCTAGGGGCCCGGTTCCCGTCTGTGCCTCCGCCCCTCGGCGGGGCTCCGGTCCGCCGTCCGTCGGCGCCGGGACCGCCCCTGTCGCCGGTCCTGCGGGCGTCCCCCCGGACGTGGGGCGAAGTCCGGAGACCATTCGGGTAAGCGCTGCTCAACTCAGTGTCAGCATGGCCGGCTGCGGCCCGGTGGCCGCGCGCCACCGCGGCTCGGCGACGGGACCCCGCGCCCGGGGTGGACGGCGCGGCCGGCCCCGCCGGCCCGGGTTCTGGAGGGCTGGTCCGACCCCGGTGGGTGGGGAGGCAATGAGAAGGATTCCCGATTGTTGCTTGGTGAGACATCGCGTGGCCGAAGTGCGACCGCGGGCCGCCGAGGCCGGGCGGGGATCGGGACTCGGCGCCATCGTCCGGCCCGTGACCGATTCGGACCTTTGGGAAATTAAACGATTATGTTGTTAAAAAGAATTATGTGCCCAGGGTCTGTTGGTGGACGTCGGCGCCGCTGTGTGAATGACGGAATGCGATGCCGGAAAAGCGTGGCCCATGCCAATGTCCGTACGGCTTATCCGGGCTGATCGATAATTCGACCGCAAAAGTCATCTCCAATGTCCGTCACTCCCGTGGAGCCGTTGTCCATCCTGTGTGTCGGCCACGGGAAGGACGGTCGGGCCTGCTGTCGCCGGAGGAGGACCGAAATCCTGTCCTACCTGGCCTGTCAGCGTCGGCAGGGGACCCGGGGCGGGCAGCTAGGGGTTGTGCCGGGCCGATAGCCGGGCCTAATTTCGGGGCACCCGTTTCCAACGTCGGGATAGCCGGATATTGGGCCATGCGGGCCCATGACCTGAAGGGTTCTGTGGCCGTCGTGATGTCCCAGCTGCCGCCGCGACTCGTCGACGCCCTGCGCAGGGGATAGCACAGATGACACTGCTGCCGGCGCTGCGGGGATTTGGCGTGGACCGGGCCGATGCGGTCAGGGTGGCCGGTGACACGCTCTCCAGCGAGGCCCTGCTCGGCTGCGTCACCGCGGTGGCCGACCGGATCAGGGGCGCGGGCGCGGTAGCGGTCGACGGCACGCCGACCCTGGAGACGGTGGTCGGAATGCTCGGCGCCGTCCACGCGGGTGTCCCGCTCGTGCCGCTGCCCCCCGACGCCGACGAGTGCGAACGCGGCCGCATCCTGCGGCAGTCCGGGGCGACGGTGCTGCTCGGCCGGAACCCCTCCGGCACCCACCGGCTGCCCACCGTCCCGGTCGACCTGCGCCAGCGCTCCTCGACGCCGCACCCCGAGCCGGCGCCCGGCGCCGACGCGGTCATCCTCTACACGGGCGGCGCGGGCGGGCCGCCGCGCGGGGTGCGCATCTCGCGTCGCGCCATCGCCGCCGACCTCGACCTGCTCGCCGACGCGTGGCGGTGGAGCGAGGAGGACGTCGTGGTCCAGGGCGCGCCGCTGTTCCGGGCGTACGGCCTCGTCGTCGGCCTGCTCGGTGCGTTGCGGGTCGGCAGCCGCTTCGTCCACCTCGACCGGAACGCCGCCGCCGGACCGATCGGCACCATGTACCTGGCGGTGCCCGAACAGTGGTCCAGGATCGCGCTGGACGCCCGGTGGGCCCGGTCGCTGTCCGCGGCGCGGATGCTGGTCTCCGCGGACGCCCCACTGGCCCGCGCCGTGGCCGAACGGCTCCGGCTGCTCACCTCGCACGCACCGGTGCAGGCGTACGCCACCACCGAGACGCTCGTCGCGCTGACCGGGCGGGCCGACGACCGCACGGTCGCCGGTGCCGTCGGCACCCCCCTGCCCGGCGTGGAGACCCGGGTGCTGGACCGCGAAGCCCGGCCGGTGCCGGCCGACGGCGAATCGGTCGGCGAGCTGAGCATCTGCGGGCCGACGCTGTTCAGTGGCTACGTCGAGGGCGGGCGAAGCGTCGCCGCCGGTCGTTGGCACGCCACCGGGGACCTGGTCACCGTCGCCGAGGACGGCTCGTACCGGATCATCGGGCGGCGCGGACTCGACGTGCTGCACAGTCGGGGACGACGGATGCACGCCGGGCAGATCGAGGAGGCGCTGCTGAGTCACCCCGGCGTCCGGGACGCCGCCGTCGTCGGCACGCCGCACCACGCGCTCGGCGAGCAGGTCACCGCGTACGTCGTCGCCGAGGGGTTGACCGCGCAGGTG
The DNA here is from genome assembly GCF_051386315.1 of Micromonospora sp. URMC 107. Taxonomy (NCBI): domain Bacteria; kingdom Bacillati; phylum Actinomycetota; class Actinomycetes; order Micromonosporales; family Micromonosporaceae; genus Micromonospora; species Micromonospora sp. URMC 107. Next base: position 21,618 of record NZ_JBPQTK010000002.1, on the reverse strand, counting down.
CTCATCGACCACGTGGGCCGGTACCTCTCGGCCGGTCAACGTCCCCGGCGGGTGCACTTCGTCGACGAACTGCCGCGCAGCGCGCTCGGCCGGATCAGGAAGTCCGAGCTGGTCGCCGCCGGTTGAACCGGCCGGGGCCGGTCCACCGACTCCCACGCCGCGCGGTCAGCCCTCCACCCAGCCGTGCCGCCGGGCCAGGTCCAGCATCCGGGCGCGAACCGCCACGATCTGCGCCCCCGTCAGGTCCGACACGGAGGTCACCAGCGCCTCGGTGGTCTCCGCGCAGAAGGCGCGCTCGGAGAGCACGTCGCAGAGGCCCTCGTCGTCCTCCGCGCCGCCCGCGGCCTGCCCGCCGTCCCGGCTGCGCCCGGCGGTGACCGTCGCGGCGGCCCGGGCCGCCGCGACGGGGCCGGACGCCCCGTTCCGCTCCGCTCCGGCGGCAGCGCCGACCACCCGCACCAGCACGGCCTTGGGGCCACGGTCGGTCTGCACCGCGTCGTACTCCACCGGGACACCGGGCGCCAACGCCCACTTGTCACCGTCCAGCATGTTCGCGTGCACGAACACGTCGTCGCTGCCGTCGTCCGGGGCGATGAACCCGTAGCCCCGCACCTCGTCGAACCGCACCACCTTGCCAGTGAGCATCCGCTTCCCGCATCCATCCGACCCAAGATCCGCGTGCCCCGCCCGTGGGATCGGGGCCCGCCCCCAGACTGGCAGCCGCCCGCGTGGCCCGGCACCCGTACCCGACCCCTATGGTGCAGGGTACCGGCGGCCCCGGGGCGGCGAGGGTCGCCACAGCGCCTAGCATCGGCGAACGTGATCGAGCAGATCCTGCCCTCCGCCGTGGCGGTGGCCGAGTCCTTCACCGACCCCACCGGCCTGACCCTGTTCCCCGAGGAAGAGGCGCTCGTGGCCCGGTCGGTGGAGAAGCGGCGCCGGGAGTTCACCACCGTGCGGCACTGTGCCCGCCTGGCCCTCGGCGAGCTGGGCCTCGCCCCGGCGCCGATCGTCTCCGGCGTGCGGGGCGCCCCGGTCTGGCCCGCCGGGGTGGTCGGCAGCATGACGCACTGCGAGGGTTACCGGGCGGCGGTCCTCGGCCGTACGACGGCGTTCGCCACCCTCGGGGTCGACGCCGAGCCGCACGCGCCGCTGCCCGACGGGGTGCTCGACGCGATCGCCCTGCCGGCGGAGCGCACGCGCACCGCCACGCTGAGCGCGGCCCACCCCGCTGTCTGCTGGGACCGCCTGCTGTTCAGCGCGAAGGAGTCGGTGTACAAGGCGTGGTTCCCGCTCACCGGCCGGTGGCTGGACTTCTCCGAGGCCGACATCGCGATCGATCCGGCCGGCACGTTCGAGGCCCGGCTGCTGGTGCCCGGCCCGGTCCTCGGCGGGGCGAGGGTGACGGCCTTCGCCGGCAGGTTCCTGGTCGACCGGGGACTGGTGGCCACCGCGATCAGCATCCCCGCCGTCCAGCCCTAGTCCGCGGTCAGCCTGGTCTTCTGCACCTTGCCGAGGGCGTTGCGGGGCAGCGCGTCGACCAGGCGTACCTCGCGTGGCCGCTTGTGCGCCGACAGGTGCCGGGCCACGAAGTCGATCAGTTCGGCCCCGTCCACCCCGTCGCCCACCACGTACGCGGTGACCTGCTGGCCGAGGTCGGGGTGCGGGGTACCCACCACGGCGGCCTCGCGCACCCCCGGGTGCGCCAGCAGGGCGTCCTCCACCTCGCCGGCGCCGATCCGGTAGCCGCCGCTCTTGATGAGGTCGGTGGAGGCCCGGCCGACGATGCGGTGCCAGCCGTCCGGGTCGACGGTGGCGACGTCCCCCGTGCGGAACCAGCCGTCCGGGGTGCGGCTCGCCGCGTCGGCGTCCGGACGGTTCAGGTAACCGTCGAAGAGGGTGGGGCCGTCGACCTGGAGCTCGCCCATCGCCGTCCCGTCGGCGGGGAGTGCCGCGCCGTTCTCGTCGACCAGCCGCGTACGCACCCCGGGCAGAGGCAGCCCGACGGTGCCCGGCCGACGCGGGCCGTCCGCCCGGGCGCTCACCGTGATCAGGGTCTCGGTCATCCCGTACCGCTCGACGGCCCGGTGACCGGTGAGGGCGACGAGGTCCGCGAAGACCGCCGCCGGCAGCGCCGCGCTGCCCGAGACGAGCAGCCGCGCCGGACGCAGTGCCCGTGCCGCGTCCGGGTCGGCGGCGATCCGGGACCACACGGTCGGCACGCCGAAGTACATCGAGCCCTTGGCGGCCGCGTACCGCTCGGGGCGCGGCCGGCCCACGTGGTGCAGCCGGCTGCCCAGCCGCAGCGGCCCGAGCACGCCGAGCACCAGTCCGTGCACGTGGAACAGCGGCAGGCCGTGCACCAGCAGGTCGTCCGGCGTCCACGCCCAGGCGTCGGCCAGCCCGTCCAGGCACGCGGCGACCGCCCGGCGGGAGATCACGGCGCCCTTCGGGGCGCCGGTGGTGCCGCTGGTGTAGAGGATGACCGCGGCACGGGCCGGGTCGGGCTCGGGGTGCACGGTGTCCGACCGCCGCGTCAGGTCGACCGGCACGACGGTGCGGCCCGCGCCGTCGGCGGTGCGGGGCGCGCCGGCCGGGGCCAGCAGCGCCGTCGCCCCCGAGTCGCGCAGGATGTGGTCGCGCTCCATCGGCCCGGCGTCCGGCGGGACCGGCACGACCGCCGCGCCGGCGGTCAGCGCGCCGACCACGCCGACCACCGTCTCCAGGGTCGCGGTGGCCTCGATCGCCACCCGGTCGACCCCGTGCAGCTCGTCGGCCACCGCCGCGGCCAGGCGACGCAGCTCCACCCAGGACACCGACCGGTCGTCGACCCGGATCGCGTCCGGACGCTCGTCGGCGCCCTGCGAGAGCCAGCTCAGCAGCGGCATGGTGCGACCCCTCTCCAGCGGCTCGGACCCGGGCCGACCCGGCCGGGCGCGCCGGCACCGGGCGACGGGCACCCGTGCCGCCGGTATGGTCGGTGGGGTGCCGGCGGGTCCCGGCAGGTGGGCGCGGTGCGCCGCGCCGGCGGGCCCGGGACGACGGTCCTGACCGTAGTCGGGGGTCCCCGGGGCCTGCCACCCCTACCGGCGGGCGTGGGCCGGGTCGGACGGGCGGGAGGTGGCCTCGGTGGACGCGGACGCGACGGCGTGGACGGCGGCACCCGACGGTGTCCGGGCGGTGGTGCTCGACCTCGACGGGGTGCTGGTCGACAGCCTCGCCGTGGCCAGGGAGGCGTTCGCCCTCGCGTACGCCGAGGTGGTCGGCGGCGGCGTGGCCCCGGTGGAGGAGTACTGCCGCCACCCGGGCCGGTACCTGCCGGAGGTGCTGGAGCTGATGGGCCTGCCGGCGGCGCTGGCCGGGCCGTTCGTCCGGGAGAGCAACCGCCTCGCGCACCGGGTCACCCCGGTCGACGGGGCGCCGGAGCTGCTCGGCACGCTGCGCCGGCGGGGGATCGGGCTGGCCGTCGCCACCGGCCGCAGCGGGGTCCGCGCCCGGGACCTGCTCGGCCGGCTCGACCTGCTGCCGCTCGTCGACCACGTGGTGGGCTCGGACGAGGTTCCGCGCCCGAAGCCGGCCCCCGACATCGTGCGGCGGGCGCTGCGCCTGCTCGGCGTCGGACCCCGGGAGGCGCTGATGGTCGGCGACGCGCCCAGCGACCTGGCCAGCGCGCGGGCGGCCGGGGTGGTGGCGGTGGCCGCGCTGTGGGGCGAGTCCGACGAGGAGACCCTGCGCGCCGCCGGCCCGGACGTCGTCCTGCGCCGGCTCGACGAACTGCTGTCGCTCTGCCCGGCCCGGCGGTGACCGGTTTCGGCCCGATGGTGGCCGGTCCCGGCCCGGCGGTGACCGCTGCGCGTCGACGGACACCTGCGGTGACCGGTCGGCACCCCTGCCCCTGAGCCGCGTTTCCGGCCGGCACCCCTGTCCCGGGTCGATTCCGGGTTCGCTACCCCCGATTCGTCAGCTGATCAGTTGATCGGCGTATCGGTTGGCCGGATGATGTCGGGCGTCGGTCGGCCTGGCTCCGGCCGGCACCGGCCCGTTCCCGTAAGCCGACGCCGCGATCAGCCGAGGGGTCCCGCCCTTCTCGACGGCAACCCGCACGTGAAGGAGGACCACCCCCCATGCCGGTCATCGAAGTCGATCATCTGCAGAAACGGTACGGCGAGAAGATCGCGGTCGACGACGTCTCCTTCACGGTGGAACAGGGCGAGATCTTCGGCGTGCTCGGCCCGAACGGGGCCGGCAAGACGACCACCGTCGAGTGCGTGCAGGGGCTGCGCCGCGCCGACGGCGGCACGATCCGGGTGCTCGGGCTCGACCCGATCCGCGACCGCACCGAGGTGCGGCAGCGCGTCGGCGCCCAGCTCCAGGAGAGCCAGCTGCCGGACAAGGTGCGGGTGTGGGAGGCGCTGGACCTGTACCGGTCCTTCTACCGCAACCGCGCCGACATCGACGAGCTGCTGACCGACCTCGGCCTGGCCGAGCAGCGCAACACCTACTTCCAGAAGCTGTCCGGCGGGCAGAAGCAGCGGTTGTCGGTGGCCCTGGCGCTGGTCGGCAGGCCGGAGGTCGCCATCCTCGACGAGCTGACCACCGGCCTCGACCCGCAGGGCCGCCGGGACACCTGGGACCTGGTCGAGCGGATCCGCGACCGGGGCGTCACCGTCGTGCTGGTCACCCACTTCATGGAGGAGGCGCAACGCCTCTGCGACCGGCTCGCGATCATCGACAAGGGGCGGGTGGTGGCCATCGACAGCCCCGCCGGCCTGCTCACCCGCGTCGGCAGCGAGCACCGGGTGTACTTCCGTCCCGCCCAGCCGGTCGAGGACGCCCTGCTGCTCGCGGCGCCCGACGTGACGGGGGTGTCCCGCCACGGCGACGAGGTGACGGTGACCGGCACGAAGGACGTGCTCCAGTCGGTCATGTCCGTGCTCAACGGGCGCGGGATCGACTACACGGCGCTCCGCGTCGAGCAGCCCACCCTCGACGACGCGTTCGTCTCCCTCACCGGCCGTTCGGGCCGGACCGCCGCGCAGTCCCCGACCGACGGGAGGTCGTCGTGAGCGCCCTGTCCAAGCTGATCGCCGTCGAGACGAAGCTGTTCCTCCGGGAGCCGGTGTCGTTGTTCTTCGTCTTCGCCCTGCCGATCGGCCTGATGCTCGTCTTCGGGTTGCCGCAGCGCGCCGGTACGGCCGCCGACACCGGGCAGCACGCCGAGCAGACCTTCCTGCCGTCCCTGGCGCTGGCCCTCACCATCGGCATGCTCGCGCTCTTCACCCTGCCGATGGCGCTCGGCATCTACCGGGAACGTCGCGTGCTGCGCCGCCTGGCGACCACCCCGGTGCAGCCCGGCCTCCTGCTGGTGGCCCAGGTGGTGGTCAACCTCGTGATGGGCGTCCTCGGCGCGGTGGTCACCGCGACCGCCGTACGGTTCCTGCTGGACCAGCCGGCACCGGCCAACGTCCCCGGGTTCGTGCTGGCCTTCCTGCTCGGGGTGGCGTGCCTCTTCGCCGTCGGCCTGCTGATCGCGGCGCTGGCGCCGTCCGCCAGGGCGGCGCAGTCGATCGGCCCCGCGCTGTTCTTCCCGCTGCTCTTCCTGGCCGGCGCCTGGTTGCCGCGCGACCGGATGCCGGCCGCCCTGGCCGCCATCGCCGAGTACTCGCCGCTGGGTGCCACGGTGGACACGCTCGGTGCGGCGTGGGCGGGCGCCAACCCCGAGCTGCCGCAGCTGATCGCCCTGGCCGTGACGGCCGTCGTCGGCTCCGTGGCGGCCACCCGGTTCTTCCGGTGGGAGTGACCCTCCCCACGTACGTGGTCGGTGCGGGGGGCGTCGTTGCTGCCCAGGGCCGTTCCTAGGGGTGCCCTAAGGGTGTCGGCCGGATGTGATCTGAATTACGTTCGGAGCAGAACGGGCGGCCGGTCACCGACAAGGGCGTTCGACCGCGCGGCGTCCGTTCACCCGGCAACGGGTGTCGTCAGGCCTGTGTGGACGCGTCCGCCGCCCCGCGGCGGCTCGTCCGAGGTGTGCGAATGCGACGGAGGTCGTGTCATGAAGGACGTTTCGCAAGCTGATCTGGTCACCCGGGACGCGGTCGGCGTCATCGACGTCGTCCTGGAGGGCGGCCCGGTCGATCTGCCGGCCGACCTGCGCAGCCGCCGGGTGGCGCAGGCGGAGGAGAAGATCAAGGTCCTGCACTACGGCGGGTACGAGCACTTCGAACGCGGCGCCACCCCGGGGGCGGTCGACCTCCCGGTGGTCTTCCGCTGGACCGGTCGGACCCGGATCGCCGAGTAGGGGAAGGGCGGCACCAGTCTCATGAGGGCACAGAACCACCGGCCGGGGCACTACCTGACGGTCAGCGACACGAACGAGGCCATCGCCTTCTACACGGACGTCTTCGACGCCGTCGCGATCGAACGGGAGTGCCTGCTCGACGGGCACGTCCTGCACGCGGAGCTGGCCGTCGGCGGCCACCGCCTGACCGTGAGCGAGTGGTACGAGGCGGGCGCGCCGTCGGCGGCCGAGGGCGGGGACGACGTGTTGACCATCGAGCGGACGGACCCCGAGTCGGTGCTGCGGCGGGCGGTGGCCGCCGGTGCCCGCGTCGAGACGCCGGCGGACCCGTCGCGTCGGGTGACGCTGCGCGATCCCGCCGGCCTGTGCTGGGCCGTCGTCGGCCCGCAGCGGGCGGCGTAGGCGAGCCTCGCGCCCACCGCTGCGTCGGATCACGTGGAAGGGCCCGCGCTCACCGAGCGCGGGCCCTTCGCCACGGTGTCGCCGCCCGGACCAGCCGAGTAGCCGCCGGCCCCCGCCGGTCGCCGGCGCCACCGCCCCTGACGCACCGCCCGCCGGTCAGCCCTCCGCCCGGACCCGGTGGGCGTTGCGGGTGCGTACGGCGAAGAAGAGCGCCGCCGCCCGGCGGACGTCTCCCGGCCGCCCCGGATCCGTGGCGATCTCGTGCAGCAGGTCCCGGTCGGCCCGGTCCGCCGCCAGCGTCGTCAACAGCGAGAAGCACTCCCGCGCGGCGTCCCGGCCGGCGGGGCCGCCCGGGCCGCCGGACCAGTGGGTGAGCAGCGCCGCCAGCACGTCCGCCCGGAACGACGGCGTGCCGGCCCCGGTCGTGCCCCGGCCGGCGAGCAGGTGACCGGCGGCGATCGCCCCGTCCGGCTCCGCCAGCCGGGCGCGCAGGAAGGCCGGCGTGACGGCGGCCCGGCTGATCGCCTGCAACGCGACGAACCGCGTCGAGCCGGTGTTCATCAGCGTCACCCACTCGTCCGGCCGCCAGTCGCGGGCGAGCGGCCCCGCCGCCAGGTACTCCACCAGGCTGGGCCAGACCGAGGCCAGCGCGTGCCGGTCGGCCCGGAAGAGGTCGGTGGCGAGCAGGATCCGCCGTACGTGCGCGGGCCAGTCGGGCAGCACCGCCGCCGGGGGAGCCGGGGCGTGCGCCGCCGACCAGTCGACGACCGCCGCCACCGGGTCGCCGCCGGCGACGGCGGCGGTCGCCGCCACCTCGACGAGGTCGGTGTGCCGGGTGTCGAGCCAGGCGGCGACGGACCCGCCGTCGGGCGGGCGGCGCCGCAGCGCCTCGCAGGCGGTGTCGAGGCTGGCGCGGCCCCCGCGCAGCAGGGCGCGGACGAACTCGTCGAGCAGGGCGGCCGGGCCGGGCCCCGTGGCCGCTTCCGCCTGCCCGCCCTCCCAGACCAGCGCCGCGACGGTGGCGGTGAGCGGATTGTGCACCGGCTCGGTGATGCGCTGCGCGTGGGTCCAGTCCAGGAACCGGCGGGCGGTGGCGCCGTCGGGGAACCAGCGGGCCGCCAGCAGTGCCACGTCCGCGTCGGTGAAGTGCGCCAGGTGGTACGCCGGGTAGCCGTCGCCCAGCACGGCCAGCTCGTCCTCCGCCAGGTGCCGCGTGGTCACCAGGACCCGCCAGGGCCTCGGCGTGCCGGCCGGGCCGGGGGAGCGGGCCAGCTCCGCGAGGCGGTTGAGGACGACGGCCCGCTCGTCCGGGTCGGCGACGGCGTCGAGCGCGTCGACGCAGACCAGCCACCGCCGGCCGGGGGCGGGGACCTGCTCGACGTCGAGCGGGGCGCCCTCGCCCGGGTACGCCTCGGCGAGCGCGGCGGGCAGCGGCTGGTGCACCAGGGCGGCGGCCGGCAGGCTCACCAGCACCGGCCCGGGCGGGGAGCGCCGGCGCCGGCCGCGCCCGGCGAGCCACCGCCGCGCCGACCGGGCGCTCTCGTAGCGTACGAGCGCCGTCTTCCCGCTGCCCGGCTCCCCGATCAGCAGCACGTTGCCGGCGCCGGTGAGCAGGTCCGCCACGTCGACGCCGTCGCCGGACGGGGCGAGTCGCGGCACCGCGCGGCGCGGCACGTACACCTCCGACAGCGGCTTGACGTAGCCCCCGAAGCGGCGCGGATGGACGATGCCGGCATCCGCCTCCCGCTGCCAGACGGGGCGCAGCGAGGTCCACCAGCCGCGCCGGCCCCGGGTGTGACGGCGGACGGCGACGACCGCGGTGGCGAGGGCCAACGTGCCGCTGACGACGCTGGCGACCTTGTCCGAGACGTCCAGGTCCATCGGCGGTCAGGACCGGTCGGCGCCGGGCCGGTCCGCCGACAGGTGGTGGGCCCCGCACCCCTCGCAGTACGCGCCGCCCTGCTCCTCGCCGCAGTGCCGCCACGGCGCGGTCGGCCCGGCCGGCGCGGCCCGCTGTGCCGGCGGCTCCTGCGGACCCCACCGGGAGGTGTGGTGGGCCACGACCAGGGAGGACTGCGTGAGCCGCGCGTCGACGTCGGGCTTGAGGCGGACCCGGCCGCCGGCGGCGTCCAGGACGTCCACGACGCGGGCGAGCAGGGCGACGTCGTCGTCGCGGCCCGTGGCGTGGGCGAGCGCCACGGCGTGCCCGAGGTGCTCCTCCGCCTCGGCGACCCGCCCCGCCCGGGCGGCCGCCAGCCCTCGCTGGACCGCCGCCGCGTAGTCCTGCTGGCGGGTGTAGTACGCGACGCTCTCGTTGATCTCCGAGTACCGCAGGGCGTCCTCGGTCCACTCCACGGTGAGCGGCGCCTCGACCGGCGCGGCGTCCGCCCCGGCGTGCACGCTCAGCCAGCCGATGCGCCGCCGCGCCCCGGGCGCCATCGCGTCGACCTCCAGGGCGACGTGGTAGTCCCGCTGGTCGTGCGGGCTCCACGCGCCGACCGGGTAGTCGGTGGCCAGCTCGCCGGCCGGCTCGCCGCGCCCGCTCAGGTCGGCCAGCGCCGGGTGCACCTGCTTGACGAAGCGGACCCGGGCCAGGCCGGTGGTGCGCACCCGGAGCCGGACGTCGGGGACCCGCCGGGACATCGCGCGGGCCAGCACCGCCCGGAACTCGTCGGCGAGCCCGGTGAGGTCCTCGACCGGTACGACGGGGTTGGCGCCCAACGCCTCCGCGATGCCGAGCAGCTCCGCCGCGTCCCAGTCGTGCACGCCGTCGGAGGAACCGATGGCGCGGCAGTCGACGGTGAACCGGCCCACGCAGTCGTCCACCGCCGCCCGCAGGTCGGCGGGGCGCTGGGACTCGTTGCGCCCGTCGGTGAGCAGGATGACGTGCCCGATCGCGTCCGGTCGCGTGGCCAGCAGCTGGCGGGCCAGCAGCAGCCAGGTGCCGATGGCCGTGCCGCCGTGCGGCGTCACGTGCCGCAGGGCGTTGCGGGCGGCGGCGCGGGTGGTCTCGTCGGCGACCGCGAGGCGCCGCTCGCCCGGGTAGACCATCGTGGCGTGGGCGGTGCCGGACACGACCGCGAACGCGACCCCGTCGGGCAGCGCGTCGATGGCCGCGGCGGTGGCCAGGCGGGCGGCGCGCATCTTGGCCTGGGGCGCCCCCATCGAGCCCGACGAGTCGAGCAGGATCACCTCCGCGAGGTCGTCGTGCCGGACGTCCGCGTGGGCCGGTTCCTCGCCCCGGACGGTGGCGACCACGTCGAGGACCGCCCCGTCGGCGGAGACGCACTCGGTGTGGTGCACGCGCAGCCGCAGCGGCAGATCGTTGGCGGGGGACACGGGTGACCTCTTTCCGTCGGGGCCGGCGGCCGGGATCACCACCACGTCACCGGCCGGTACGCGTTGGCCAGTTCGACGAGCGCGATCCGCTCGCGCCGGTCGGCGGTGCGCCGGGCGCGGGACCGGCACCGGCGCTCGAACGCGCGGCGCAGGGCGTCCTCGTCGAGCCGGTGACCGAACAGCCGCCGGCCGTCGTGGCGCCCCTCGGCCAGATCGCAGTCGAGCGCGATCCGCAGGATGTGCGCCTCCACCTCCTCGCGTTCGCCGAACGGGGGCAGCTTGTCGACGATCGCGGCGGCGTCGAGCGCCGCGTCGAGCCGGTGCCCGTCGTCCGGCGCGTCGAGCAGGATCCGCACCGCGCAGGTCACCGCCACCGTCGAGGCGCGGGAGGACTCCGGCACCCTCAGCAGGGCGTCCGCCGCGCTGCGCGCGTCGGCCGTCGCCAGCAGGCAGCGGGCCAGCCCGAACGCCGCGCCCACCACGCCCGGGTCGGCGTCCCACACCCCCCGGTAGTGGTCGGCCGCCGTGCGCGGGTCGCCGTCGAGTTCGCAGGCCACCGCGTACGCCAGCCGCGTGGACACCTCGCCGGGCAGCCAGCCGTAGACCTGTTCGAAGTGGCGTCGGGCGGTGGCGGCGTCCCGGGCCACCAGGGCCACCAGGGCGCGGTGCCACCACAGCGACCAGTCCCGCAGCTCCTCGGGGAAGTCGGCGAGCAGCGGGCCCGCCTCGTCCACCCGCCCGGCGGCGAGGTGGGCCCGGACGGCGCGGTAGGTCACCTGCGCGGTGCGCTGCGGAGCGGTCCGCAGCAGCTCGATGAGCTCGGCGGGGTCGGCGGGGCCGAGTGAGGCGAGGAACCCGGCGGCCGGGTCGGCGCCGTCGACCAGGGGCACGGGCAGGCCGAGCATGATCTCCACGACGTCGAGGGCGTCGCGGTCGGTGTGCAGGGCGAAGGCGCACGCGGACGGGCTGAACAGGGTGGAGCGGGTCGGCCGGGGCACGCCGTCGGTCGCCGAGCCGACCTGCCGTCGTACCCCTCGGACCTGTTCGCGCATCTCGGCCGCGGAGGCGAACCGGTCCTCCGGCTCGGTGGCGGTGGCGCGGGCGAGCAGCCGCAGGAACGGGTCGAGCCGCGCGGGCACGGGCAGCCGCAGCACGTCCTGCCCCGGCGGGATCCGGGTCACCTCGGTGGAGCGGGGCACCAGGGTCAGCGCGGCGAGGGTCCGGCCGACGGTGTAGAGGTCCGACCGCACGCTCGGACCGGCGGGCCCGAGCCGCTCCACCTCCGGCGCGGTGTAGCCCACGGTGCCCCACGCCGGGCTCACCGTGTTGTCGATCCGGCGGGCCGCGCCGAAGTCGACCAGCTTGATGGGATCGTTGGTGCCCTGGCCGCCGACCCGCATCACGTTCTCCGGCTTCAGGTCGCAGTACAGCCAGCCCTGGTCGTGCAGGTACTCGAAGGCGTCGAGGATCTGCACGGCGTACCCCAGCGCCTGCGCCACGTCCACGGCGCAGGACCCGCCGCCCGGGCCGGCCGCGCTGCGGGCCTCCTCCAGCGTGCCGCCGTTGACGTACTCCATCACCAGGTAACCGGCGTCCCGGTCGGACTCGGGCCGCAGGGCGTGGGTGATGGTGACGATCCGCGGGTGGTTCAGCGCGATCAGCGCCTGCCGTTCGGCGACGAACGCCGCGATGGCCTCCCGGTCCTCCGGGTTGCGCTGCCCCTTCAGCACCCGCCAGGCGCCGTCCATGTCCTCGTCCCGGGCGAGGAACACCCAGCCGACCCCGCCGTTGCCCAGGCAGCCCTCGATCCGGTAGCGCCCGGCGCGCAGGTCGCCGTCGGCCAGGGGCGGGGTGAAGGAGTACCGGGTGCCGCAGTCCGGGCAGAACCCGGCGACCCGGGGCAGCCGAGGGCCGCGGTGGCGGTGGCACCTCGTGTTGCCGCAGTAGCGGGAGTGTTCGGGAACGACCGGCTGCGACACCACCGCCGTCAGGGGATCGTGCGGCCGGGCGGTCGGCAGCACGGCCGGTCGCTCCCACGGCCGGGACGTCGTCCGCAGCGGCCGCGGGTCGGGGTCCGCAGCCCGGGCCGGTCCGGCAGCCGCGTCCGGCCCGGCGCCCGCGCCGACCCCGACGCACTCGTGCCCCCACAGCCGGCAGAACCCGTCCTGGTCGACGGTGCCGGGGCAGTTGCGTTCCGCGCAGCCGCGGCTCGCCGTCATCGCGTACCCCCGTTCACGGCCTGCTGGTAGGCCCGCACCGCCCGGCTCGCGGCGGTCACGGCGAAGGCGTCGGGGCGCAGCGCGGCCAGCGCCTCCCGGTAGGCCCGCTCGACCGCCGGGTGCTCGGCCCGGCCCTCGTCGGCGGCCTTCTGCCGGTACGCCTCCAGCCGCCCGGTCAGCTCCACGTGGCAGCTTCGGCGCAGCCGGCGTCGCGCGGTGTCGGTCCGCTCGACCGCCCGGTCCACGGCGGCCCCCAGGGACCCGTCGTCGCGTGCCGGCCCGACGTCGCCGCGCCACCACTGCCCACGGCCCGCCGCCTCGGCGGCGGCGAGCCGGTCCAGCAGCCCGTCGACCGCGAGCGCCGCCAGCGGATCCGTCCCGTCGCCCAGCCCTTCGCCGACGGCCTCCGCCGCGAGCCGCCGGAGCCGCTCGACCGAGGAACGCAGCCGCTGCGCCCGGACCGCCAGCCGGTCCCGCCCGTACGCCTCCACGATCCGGCGGATCCGGGCCACGTGCTCGCGGGCCGCGACCAGGATCTCCTGGACGCTCATCGCCTCCACGTGCACCGGTTCGCCGGTGGCCGCGGTGAACCGGACCTGGCACGGGTCGGCCAGCAGCCGGGCCAGGGCCTCCTCGCCCGCGCCCGTCGACTCCTCGATGCCGTCGAGGTCGTCGACCAGCCGGTCGAGGGCCAGCGACAGGCAGCCGAGGCGGTGCAGCAGGTCCCGGGCCTCCCGCGCGGGCGCGGCGGCCGGGCCGTCGGGCTGCCGGAAGGCGTCCGTGACGAGCTGCTGCACGTCGAGCAGGTGCTCGCAGACCCAGGTGTGCGCGGCCCGGGTGGCGTCGAGGCGTTCCCGCACGGCCATTCACCCACCGCCCATCAGTCGGCCGGCCGGGGGGTGGCCGGCGCGGGGTCGGGGGGCGGCCACACGGTCGTGACCGGTCCCGGTGACGGCATGCCCCGGTCCCGGTGCCCGGCGAGCCACCGGTCGTGGGCCTGCTGCCACACCGTCGCGGTACGCGGCTGCGCCAGCACGTGGTTGACGAACGCGACCAGCTCCCGGCCGTCGGTCAGGCGGAACGCGAAGGCGTGCGGCTCGTCGGTGAACCAGGTGCAGTTCTCGTCCCGGTGGTGGTCGCAGGAGCGCCGCTCCGGCCGGGGCGCCTCGGTCACCAGCGTCGTGTCCGGGGCCATCCGGGCGAAGCCCAGCAGGATGTTGTCGTCGGTGCTGACCCCGTCGACCTGGCCCTGACGCAGCATGACCAGGCAGTCGATCGGGTGGGGGGCGTGCACCGGGACCGGCCGCAGGCCTCCCGTGGTGCGGTAGCCGGCGATCATCGCCAGCGAGGTGGTGTTGGCGGCGGCGCAGACCCGCCGGCCGCCGAGCTGCTCCATGCCCGCGTACTCGGGCGTGCCGTCGGGGCGTCTGCGGACCAGCACCGTCTGCCCGGAGTCGAGGTAGTCGTTGGAGAACAGCACCCGCCGGGCCCGCTCGCAGGACGCCGTCAGCGAGGTGGCGACGACGTCGATCTCGCCGTTCTCCAGCATGGTGAAGGCGCCCTGGCCGGGCGGCACCGCCTTGAAGGTGAGCCGGCCGCGTGGGTCGTCGGCGGGCCAGAGGGCTCGGGCCACCGCCAGCATCAGCTCGATGTTGAAGCCCTCGAACCGCTGGGTGCGGGCGTCCCAGTGGCTCATCGTGGCGTCCGACGGGTCCACGCCCGCGACCAGTTCGCCCCGGTCGAGGATCCGGCGTGGGGGCGTCGGGTCGGGTGGGAGGCTGCGGCGCACGGGGCAGACCCCGCCGGTCGCGTCGGTGGTCGGCGCCGTCGCCACCCCCGGTGGCCGCGCCGGGGGTGCGGGAGCGGGTGGCGCGGGCGCGGCGCACCCGCCCAGGCCCGCCAGGAGCGCGGCGAGCGCGGCGGCCCGCCGTCGGGTCCGCGTCGAGGCACGCCGGGGTGCGGTCACTGGTAGTCCAGGTAACGCTGGCGCAGCCCGGCGACCACGCCGGCGGCGGCGAGCAGGGTGACCCAGGCGGCCGCGCCACCCAGGTGGCGGCGCGCCTCGGGCAGGTCGGCGACCATCCGGGAGACCTCCTCGTTGCGGGTGGTCAGTTCGGTCAGCAGGTGCCCCTCGGCGGCGACGAAGGCCCGGCCCGCCGACCCCTCGGCGAGCACGGTGTCCACCGCGCCGCGGAAGGCGTTCGGCGTCTTGCTCTGCCGGGCCGGCCAGACCGTCTCCTCCAGGGCGGTGCAGTCGATCCGGTCCCCGGGCGGCGCCGGCCCCGCGGCCGGGGCGAGGCAGAGGTCCCGGCCGTCGAAGTCGGCCTTGTGCCCGGCCGGGTCGACGCTCGCGCCGAGCCCCAGGTAGACGTCGGCCCGGCCGGCGAGCAGGGCGCCGAGCCGCTGTTGGGTGGCGCTCTGCGCGTCGACCGCCCGCTCCAGTTTTGGGAACCGCCGGTCGGCATCCGGCCAGTGCGACCACGACGAGACCAGCATGGCCAGGACGGCCGCGGTGCCCACCGAGGCCAGCAGCAGCCCCGCGTTCAGCCGCCGCCGGGTCCGCCGGCGCAGCCACACCTGCACGACCACCAGGGCGGCGAGGGTGCCCAGCGGCACCAGGACGGACGCGGCCAGCCAGGGCCGGGCGTCGGCGCGGGCGTCGAGCAGCAGCCTGGTGTCGTAGTTCCACAGGCCCTGGGCCGCGGTGAGCAGCTCGGTGGACATGTAGTGCGACGCCTCCCGGGCGTAGGCCGAGGCGAGCACCGCGCGGGCCGCCGGGCTGCCCGTCGCGGTCTGCTCCGCCGCCCCCGCCGGCGGGCATGGCTGCCGGTTCCCGGTGGCCGCCGCCGGGAGCGGACCGGCCACCCGCAGGGCGGCGCACACCACGTCGCGGTAGACCTTCAGCCGGGCGGCGATCGTCGCGAGCCGGGTGAGGCGGTCCGGGTCGCCGGCGGCGTTGCCCATCGAGTCGGTCAGCGTGCGCTCGACCTCGTGGACGGACGCGTCGTAGGCGGCCACCAGCGACGCCCGCCGGTCCTCGGCCGGCGGGAGCAGGAAGACGGCGCTGGCGGCGACGTCCGCGTCGGCGAGACCCTGGTAGATCTCCCGGGCGGTCGTGCTGGTGGCCACGGCGGTCGCCGCGGAGCGCTCGCCCAGCGTGGTGGCCGACGTGCGGGACTGCACGGCGACGGCGGCGGTGGCGGCCAGCGCGGCCACCAGCACGGCGCCGCTGAGCACGATCAGCGCCGGGGTCGTCCGGAGCGCGTCGCGGAGCCGGTTGGTGTGACCGGGGCGCGCCGGCCTGGTGGCCGGAGCCGGCCGGTCGGCCCCGGGCTCGTCCCCCGTGTGCGACGCCATGCCCGTCCTTCCGCTCGCCGGGCCCGTCCGGCGGCCCCCTGGCGGAAGGCGTCGCGGTACCGGAGGCGGCCCCGTCGCCCCGCCGGGCGACCCGCCGGTGGCCTGCGGCGGAGGCCGGTGGCCGGGCGGATGATCGCGGGCGGGGGAGGACCAGGGTGGCACTTCCCGTGCACGGCCGGCACCCGTATGTCCGGTATCTGACCTCGGCGGGTCACCGTCCGACCACGGTGGGGAGGGCTGGTCCGGTCAGGGCGGCGGGTCGTCGGCCCCGCCCCGGGGCGGGAAGGCCAGGGCGAGGGTGAGGTCGAGGACGGTCGCCGGGTCGGTCAGGCGCTCCCCGTACAACTCGCGGAGCTTGCCCATCCGGTAGCGGACGGTCTGCGCGTGCACGTAGAGGTCGGCGGCGACGTCGTCGCGCCGGCCCTGGTGCAGCAGCCAGGAGCGCAGGGTCTCGGCGAGCCGGTCGGCGGTGCCGGGCGGCAGTGACGCGAGCGGCGCCAGGACCCGGGCGCGCAGGTCGGCGAGCCCTTCTGGATCGGTGCTCAGCACCAGCTCGGCGAGGTGCTCCTCGGTGTCGAGCGCCGGCCCGTCGTCGGCCGGGCGGAGGCCGAGGGACAGGGCCCGGACGGCGCGCTGGTAGGAGGAGGCGACCCGGGTCCAGGGTCGGGCGGGGCCGAGCACGGCGCGGCGTCCGTGCAGCACCCGGGCGAGCTGCCGGCGCCGTTCGCCGTGCGTGTCGGGCACCAGCAGCACCGCCAGGTCCTCGCCCGCGCCGCCCGCCGGCGGGTCGTCGCCGCTCTCCAGGGTGTGCGGGTGCAGCCGCGCGAGGGCGGCCCGGAGGTTGGCCCGGGGCAGCAGGACGACGGTGAGGGTCTGCGGTGGCGGCCAGTCGGCCCGCTCCGCGCTGCGCAGCAGCGCCTCCTCGGGCTCCCCGGCGAGCAGCCGCTGGGTGAGCCGCTCCAGGTTGCGTCGCCGGGCCCGCCCGGCGCTGGCCAGTTCGTCGGCGTGGCCGGCCACGCTGGCGGCGGAGAGCTCGTCGATGTACGCGAACATCAGTTCCGCGAACTCGGCGACGGTGCCGGCGGACGACCCGCCCTGCACGGTGGTGGTGGACATCTCCCGCCAGGAGACCCGGGCGCCGACGCGGTACGCGGCGAGCAGGGCGTCCATGCTCCGCCCGGAGCGCGCCTCGCCGCTGCCGAGGGCGTACGCGGCCTCCAGCGCGCCGACGAGCGGGGTGCTCGGGTCGCTGCCCTCGGAGCGCCCGATGAGCTGGAGGAACGTGCCGAGCGCGATCTGCACCGCCGTCTCGATCTTCTCGCGCATCTGGCCGGTCAGGGTGCCGGAGTAGCTGGGCACCTCGGCGGTGATGGCGGTGACGGTGCGCTCGGCGAGCAGGGGCAGCCGGTCGTGCAGCGCGCCGGCCACCCGGGCGTCCAGCTCGAGGCGGGCCGCGCGCCGCGTGGCCTCCGAGCGTTCGGACACGTTTGTTCCCTCCGCACAAAAAGGCTCGTTCGGTTCACCTTCGCAGGTCAAGATTTTATGCCATTCTGCCGCGACGATCGAATCATGACCACCACCGTCCCGAACCCCTCCGGGAAGGCGGCCCTGCGGGGCCGGATCCTTCGGCTGGCCGCGTCGGTCACCACCCCGCTGCTGCCCGACGACTACCTCGACATGGTCGCCCCGCTACGCTCCGGCGCCGACCTGCGCGGCCGGATCCTCGCCGTACGCCCCGAGACGGCCGACGCGGCGACGCTGGTGATCCGGCCCGGCCGCGACTGGCGCGGGCACACCCCCGGGCAGTACGTCCGCCTCGGCGTCGACGTCGACGGCGTACGCCAGTGGCGGGCCTACTCCGTCACCTCGCCCCCGGCCCGCCGGGGCGGGCCGATCTCGGTCACCGTGAAGGCGATCCCCGACGGCGTCGTCAGCAACCACCTCGTGCGCCGGACCCGTCCCGGCACGCTGGTCCGGCTCGACCAGGCGCAGGGCGACTTCGTGCTGCCGGCCCGGCCGCCGGCCCGGGTGCTCTTCGTGACCGCGGGCAGCGGCGTCACCCCGGTGATGGGGATGCTGCGCGCCGACGTGCTGGCCGGCGCCGACGTCGTCATGGTGCACTCGGCGCCCACCCCCGCCGACGTGATCTTCGGCGCCGAGCTGCGGGACCTCGCCGCGCGGGGCGTGCTCCGGCTGGTGGAGCGGCACACCGGGACCGACGGGCTGCTCACCGTGGACGACCTCGACCGCCTCGTGCCCGACCACCTCGACCGGGAGACCTGGGCCTGCGGCCCGATCGGCCTGCTCGACGCCCTCGAGGAGCACTGGACGGCCCAGGGGCGCGGCGACCGGCTGCACACCGAGCGGTTCCGGCCGACCGTGATCTCGCCCGGGGAGGGCGGCACCGTCACCTTCGCCCGCTCGGGCGTCACGGTCGACGCCGACGGCGCCACCCCGCTGCTCGACGCCGGCGAGAACGCCGGGGTGCTGATGCCCTCGGGCTGCCGGATGGGCATCTGCTTCGGCTGCGTCCTGCCGCTGCGCCAGGGCGCGGTTCGGGACCTGCGAAACGGGGAACTGACCACGGCGGTGCCCGGCGACGGCGTCCGCATCCAGACGTGCGTGTCGGCCGCGGCCGGCCCCTGCGACATCGACCACTGACCGGAGTACCTGACGTGACCGTGATCCAGAACAAGCCCGTCAACCCGATCGCCCACCTCAGCGCCGAGGACATCGAGATCATCGGCAAGGAACTCGACGCGATCCGCGACCGGGTGGTCGCCGACCGGGGCGAGCGGGACGCCGCGTACATCCGCCGGGTCATCTCCACGCAGCGCAAGCTGGAACTGGGCAGCCGGGTCGTGCTGCTGTTCTCCCTCTTCCCGCCCGCCTGGATCGTGGGCACGGCCGGCCTGACCGTGGCCAAGATCCTGGAGAACATGGAGGTCGGCCACAACGTCCTGCACGGCCAGTGGGACTGGATGCGCGACCCGAAGATCCACTCCACCACCTGGGAGTGGGACCACGTCTCGCCCGCCGACCAGTGGAAGCACTCGCACAACGAGCTGCACCACACGTACACGAACGTGCTCGGCAAGGACAACGACCTCGGCTACGGCATCATGCGGGTCGACGAGGACCAGCGGTGGCACCCGTTCCACCTCGGCCAGCCGCTGTGGAACTTCATCAACGCCTGCTTCTTCGAGTACGGCATCGCCGCGTACGACCTGGAGCTGGGGCGCAACCTGCGCAGGGGGCGGCACAAGGACCCGGAGTTCCGGGCCCGCGCCCGGGCGGTGGGCCGCAAGATCCGCCGGCAGGTGCTCAAGGACTACGTGCTGCACCCGCTGCTCTCCGGGCCCTCGTTCCTGCACACGCTGGCCGCCACCTTCACCGCCAACCTCCTGCGCAACCTGTGGAGCCACTCGGTGATCATGTGCGGGCACTTCCCGGAGGGCGTGGAGACCTTCTCCCGGCGCTCGATCGAGGGCGAGACCCGTGGCGAGTGGTACCTGCGGCAGATGCTCGGCTCGGCCAACATCAGCGGCAGCCGGCTGATGCACATCATGACCGGCAACCTGTCGTTCCAGATCGAGCACCACCTCTTCCCGGACCTGCCCAGCAACCGCTACCAGGAGATCGCCCCCGAGGTGCGGGCCCTGTTCGACCGCTACGGGCTGAAGTACACCACCGGCTCCCTGCCCCGGCAGGTCCTCTCCGCCTGGAAGAAGGTCGTCCGGCTGTCGCTGCCGAACCGGAAGGCGCCCCGCCGGGTCGACGACCGCCCCGCGCCGGCCCTCGCCGCGTCCGGGGTCTGACCCGCCGCCGCGCCGCCGCCCGCCGCGAAACGCGCTGGGCGGCGGCGCGGCGTCCACGTACAGTCGGGGCATGGAGATCAGGCGCCCCTTCGCCGCCGCGGCCGCGCGAGCTTCGCGCTCGTCGGTCGCCGCCGCCTGACCTCACCAACTCCCGCCGGCGACCGGAAACGGTCCGCCGGCTTCTTCGTACCCGTCGGCCCGCCCGGTCGCCGGCGGCGGACCCCTTTCCGGTCGTCACACCCGGAAAGGCCACCGCCATGACGTACGACCCGATCAGCCGCACCTTCCTCGACTTCTTCCGCGAGCGCGGCCACGAACTCGTGCCCGACGGCTCCCTGATCCCACCGCCGGGGGACCCGGTGCTCTTCACCACCTCGGGGATGCACCCCCTGACCCCCTACCTGGAGGGTCGGCCCCACCCGTCGGGCCGGCGGCTGGTGAACGTGCAGCGCTGCCTGCGCACCACCGACCTGGACGAGGTGGGCGACTCCACCCACCTGACCCTGTTCCGGATGCTGGGCTCCTGGTCGCTCGGCGACTACGACCTGCCCACCAGCCTCCGGTGGGGCTACGAGCTGCTGCGCGACGGCTTCGGCGTGCCGCACGACCGGATGCACGTGACGGTCTTCGGCGGCGACGACCGGGTCGGCCCGGACGAGCCGTCGCTGCGCACCTGGGGCGAGCTGGGCCTGCCGGTGGAGCTGACCGGGGAGGAGAACTGGTGGTCCAACGGCCCGACCGGGCCCTGCGGGCCCGACACCGAGATCTTCGTCTGGACCGGCGACGACCCGCCCCACGGCACCCCCGGCACCGACGAGCGGTGGATGGAGGTCTGGAACCACGTGGGGATGCGCTACCACCGCCACCCCGACGGTCGACTGTCGCCGCTGCGGCAGCCCAACGTGGACACCGGGATGGGCCTCGAACGGCTGGAGATGGTGCTGCGCGGGCACCGCTCGGTCCACGAGGGCGAGGGCCTCGTGCCGTGGACGCGCGGCGTGCGCGACGTGTGGGGCCTGCGGGACGGCTCCCTGCGCCTGGTCGGCGACCACCTGCGCACAAGCGTGGTGGTGGTCGGCGACGGCGTACGACCCTCGAACACCGGCCGCGGCTACGTGCTGCGCCGGCTGTTGCGCCGGGTCCTCACGACGCTGTGGCGCGACGACGCGTCCAGGACCCTGCCGGATCTGCCGACCGGGCCGGTGCGGCACGCCCTCGACGGGTTCCGGCAGAGCGTCACCGTCGACGAGGTGCGGGACGTGTTCACCGGCGAGGAGCGGCGCTTCCGGGAGCTGCTGCGGCGCGGGCGGCCGGTGGTCTCCCGCCGCCGGTCCCGCGGGCCGCTGACCGACGCGGACTACCGGGACCTGCACAACACCCACGGGCTGCCGCGCGACCTCGTCGACAGCCTGCTCGCCGAGGCGGGCTGACCTCGTCGCACCCACGAGCGAAAGCCGCCGGGAGGTACGCGCCGGTCCTCGACGGGATCGATTCGACCGTCCCGGCGGACGCCACGGGTCGCCGTCGGCCGCGCCGCTCGCGCCGCTGCGGGCCGTCTCCCGCCCGTGGGGTGGGTCTCGCGCCGTGCGGGCAGGTCTCCCGCCGGTGCGCGGGCTGGAAAACGGGCCGGGGGCGAGGGCGTCGTGTCCGACGCCCCCGCCCCCGCGCCCGTCCCGGGTGGGAGACGGGCCCGCGGCACCGCGCGGGTTGTCGCTGCCGCCCGGGGCCGCGCTCCGCCGTCCCGGGCGGACGGCCGATCGTGCTATGCGGCGTAGGTCTCGAACTCGGCGACCTTCGGCGCGCCCGCCGAGCTGGTGATCCTGAAGGTGATCTTGGTCAGGGACGTCGCGGGGAAGCTGATGACGCCCGCCCCGCTGCCGGAGGCCAGGACGGCGCCGGTGGCGTGGTTGACGAGCTGCCAGGACCCGATGCTGCCCTGGGTGCCCGACGGCTCACGGATGACGACCCGGGACACCGTGGTGGCGGAGCCCCACTTGATCGAGATCTCCCCGGTCGCGCCGACCGGCGACCAGTAGGTGCTCAGGCTGCCGTCGCGCACGTTGCCGTAGCTGGTGTCGCCGTCCTTGCTGGAGCCGTCGGAGCCGGCCCCGATGCTGAGGTTCGTCCCGCCGGGCTGGGTCGGGCCCGGCGTGGGGGTGGTCGGCGCCGGCGTGGGGGTGGTGGG